>NZ_JAFEJP010000009.1:0-113492 GCF_018555355.1 Bifidobacterium sp. SO4 | reverse complement strand
AAGATAAGCATTCCATGAGACCTTCGGGTCTCTGTACCCCCCATGTAGAACACGTGGTCGATAGGCCGGACGTGGAAGCCCCGCGAGGGGTGGAGCTGACCGGTACTAACGGGGAAACGACAACACAACATCCCAATCCCAAACGGGTTGGGTCACGAATACTGCGCTACGGACATGCCAGGCAGCATTGAACGTCAGGCACGTCACAAAACAATCGACAGCAAGCCGATCGCGTCCCCTATCCGGTTCCCAAACCGCCACGGAACAATCCCCTCCGGGAGACGATGGTTCCCCGGGGTTGACAATTGAAGATTTGCGGCGGTCATGGCCCAGGTGAGACGCCCGGTCCCATTCCGAACCCGGAAGCTAAGGCCTGGCACGGCGATGGTACTGCACCCGACAGGGTGTGGGAGAGTAGCACACCGCCGCATTCACACGTTACAGGAGCCCCTTGGAGCACACGCCCCAAGGGGCTTTCGCTATATTTTCACCGATACCACCCACGAACTGGTTCCGGCGCACCCGCGCCGCCCGGGGAAGGCGGGAACCATCCTTCCCTTGCCATATCCACGCGCGGACACAAGAAACCCCGGCTAAATGGAAACACTTCCGGGGTCCATGCCCGCCATCAAACCGCGCATGGGGGCGCCCACCGGCGGCCACACAAACCCCTACCGGCTCTGCTTCTTTTGCCTTGCCAAACCGGGACCGGCATGGAACACCCCTCAATCCGACTGCGCCGCCAGACACCCCGGCATAGGGCTCCAAGAATAGGATTCACGCCAATCCCGGTTTAATAGACCCTTCCTTGCCTGGACAAACAACGCGGCCCAGCGTGCAGCATATATTGAGCTAGGCTCTGTTAAACCAAGACCGCCATGGCCCTTATTCTTGGCTCCTCTTGTCAGGGGAGTTGTCGGCGAAGCCGACTGAGGGGTAGTCAGACGTGGATTCATGTCAATCTTGGTTTAACAGAGCCTTGAGCTAAGCGCGCGCCCACACTCCTGCGCCACCCTCCGTTCACCTTGCGGTGGCACTATGAAGGCATGTCCGATAACAGGGTTCCCGGCAACGCGCGTCTTGCGCATGTGTTGTGGCTGCGACGTCGTCGTGGATGGATTACGGTGCTGTTCATCTCTTGGTGCGTTGGATGTTTGCTGGCCGGTCTCTGTGTCGATCCATTGAATGCTTTTATCCAAAGCACACTGCATGGCGATATACCTGCCGGACTCTACAAGGCATTGTTGTTCTTCATCTGGAGCGTTGTACCGGTGGCGTGCACGTCCGTGTACTTGTGGGTTCGTTTGCATGGGCGTCCTGACGGTTTGCTGGCCGTGCGCAGTGCATGGGAAGGTATACGTCTTGTGGCACAGCCTGATACCACCGATGCGGAGGGGAGACCCCTGGATCAGTACCATTGACCATATCCTGTTCCAGAGGGACACTGACCGTACGTTCGCCGTACTCACGGAAGTCGAAAAAGTGCCGCATCTCGCCGTCTTCACTGTGGAGGATGGCATGATTCGCCTTGATGCGGTGCATGATGTAACCGCCGAGCAACGCCGCGCATTCGACGATGGCAAGACCCGTCACCAGTTCCCGTGGCTGGAACCAGGTCTTGATTACGATTCCGACAGTCATACCCTACTGGTGCGATAGTCGCCGAGAACCTCTGGAACGGTGATTTGCGGTCTTTCCAGTACAGAAAGTGTGTGCTTCTGTACGGGAAAGGACGTCAGAACGGGTATTTGCGGTCGTTCCGGTATAGAAATCGCAGGCTTCTAGACTCAAAAGACCGCTGGGAGGGCGATTTGCGGTCGTTTGAGTACAGAAGGCGTTCGGTCCTGTACCCCAATGACCGCTGATGGACGATAGGGCACAGCGGAGAGATGCCGACGGCTACGCGGCGGAGGATATCGCTCGAATATGCTCAGGAACGCAGATTCCGTTTGATGCGATTTTGATGGGGCACTTCGGTGTAGATTTCATCTGTTTTCTCAATAACAGGAGCTGTTGTCTGATTTGCGACACGCGGTATAGGTAATAGCTTGCTATAAATATTCTCGATAACTAGACTGTGATTCTGCTAGCTGAGCAAAGGTGTTCGGCATAAAGGAAAACAATCAATGAGAATATTCACCAATGGAGGGGGATATATCATGACTGAGAAACTGACGGATGATCAGATTAAGGAGATGCAGCGCTTCTCATGGCGTATTCGCATGGAAGCCATCAAATGCATCGCCGAATTCGGCTTGGGCCATGTGGGCGGCTCGATGTCCGTGGCGGATGTGCTCTCCGTGCTCTATAGCAACGAGATGAAGTACGATCCCGCGAACCCGCAGTGGGAGGAGCGAGACCGACTGGTGCTCTCCAAGGGGCACTGCGCCCCCGCGCTGTACGCCACGCTGGCGCTCAAGGGCTTCTTCCCGATGGAATGGCTCAAGACCATGAACAAGAACGGCACCCACCTGCCCAGCCATGCGGATCGACTGCTGGTCCCCGGCATCGACATGTCCGCCGGTTCCCTCGGCCAGGGTGGATCGGTGGCGGCCGGCATGGCGCTTGCCTTCAAGCTCGACAAGAAGCCGAACAACGTATACCTCATCCTCGGCGACGGCGAATCGCAGGAGGGGCAGGTCTGGGAGATGGCGCTGTTCGCACCGCAGCATCACCTGGACAACCTCATCGCCTTCGTGGATTACAACAAGCTCCAGCTCGACGGCTTCTGTGACGACATCTGCGCCATGGGAGACATGGCCGCCAAGTTCGAGGACTTCGGCTGGTTCGTGCAGAACCTGGAGGACGGCAACGACGTGGTCGCCATCCACGAGGCCATCGAAACCGCCAAGACGCAGACCACCGGCAAGCCGAGCATGATCATCCTCAACACCGTCAAAGGCCTGGGATGGAGCGAGATTCAGGGCAAGACGAACAGCCACGCGCCCGCCGTCTCCCACGAACAGCTCGAAGAGGCGCTTACGGAGCTGCAGAGCCACTACGACGCGATCTGAACGGGTACGGATCATAACGAACCGTTCAGTGCCTGAAAGTAGATAAACCTACGCTCTTTTGCATCACAGTCACAGTTGACGTTGCGGACGGCTCCAATGACGAAGAGCCCGCATGACCGTATCCAATGCGAAAGAGCCAATACGCAGAAGGACATATCACAATGATCGTCAAGGAACTCAAACCCGAAACCCAGGAGATGCGCGCCGCGTTCTGCGACCGTCTCATCGAACTGGCCGAAACCCATCCCGAACTCATGGTGCTCGACGCCGATCTTATGGGTGCGATGGGCACCAAGCCCTTCCTGGCCAAGTACCCCGAGCGCACCGTGGACTGCGGCATCCAGGAAGCCAACATGGTCGGCGTGGCAGTGGGCCTCTCGCTGGCCGGCAAGATCCCGTTCGCGCACACCTTCGCCACGTTCATGTCCCGTCGTGCCACCGACCAGATCTTCATCTCCGGCGCGTACTCGAAGGCGAACGTCAAGCTCATCGGCTCCGACCCCGGCATCACCGCCAAGACCAACGGCGGCACCCACATGCCGTTCGAGGACATGGGCATCATGCGCGGCATCCCGCAGATGACCATCATCGAGCCCACCGACATCACCATGCTCAAGTGGGTCATGGGTTGGATGGCGGACAACTACGGCATGCAGTACATGCGTCTGGTCCGTAGGGAAAGCACCAAGATCTACGAGGACGGCACCGAATTCGAGATCGGCAAGGCTGTGACCGTGCGCGACGATGCCGACGCCGATGTGACCATCATCGCCTCCGGCCTGTGCGTGGCCAACTCCATGAAGGCCGCCGACATTCTCGCCGGCGAGGGCATCCGCGTGCGCATCCTCGACATGTTCACCTGGAAGCCGCTGGACGATGAGGCCGTGATCAAGGCCGCCAAGGAGACCGGCGCGATCGTGGTGGCCGAGAACCACAACATCACCACCGGTCTGGGGGCGGCGGTCAGCGAGACCGTGGTGCGCAACGCGCCGGTGCCGATGGAACTCATCGGCATCCACGACCGGTTCGGCCAGGTGGGATCGCTGGAGTACCTCGCGGAGCAGTACGGACTGACCGTGGAGGACACCGTGGCCGCGGCGAAGCGCGCGATCGCCCGCAAGGGCTGACGGCTCCTCAACCAAGGAGAGCCAAGCCTATGCAGCTCTGTGAAACCAAGATTGACGCGAATCCAGCCTGACTACCCCTCAGTCGGCTTTGCCGACGGCTTCCCGGACAAGGAAGAATGAGGACCATGTCGATTTTGGTTTAACAGAGCCGTCTGTACACGTAATTTTCCCCCTCCAACACGGGTGCTCCCCTCAGTCGGCTTTGCCGCCAGCTCCCCTCAGGGAGGGGAGCCGATTTCGGTCATACGGCATCGGGATCGGTTCCCTTCCATGGGAGGCTGCCGCGGACGGCTGAGGGGAATGCCCACTCAATCACAAGGAAACGGAAAGCAATGAAGCTTATCGAAGTTGGACCCACTCTGTACTCGAACGCCACGGTCAAGGAATTCGCCGAGGAATTCCACGTGGGCGAGGGCGACCTGATCTTCTCGGTCAAGGTCATCTATGACACCTACCTGAAGGACGTTGCCGCAGGCGCGCAGGTGCTGCTCGTCGACTCGTACGGCACCTCCGAACCCACCGATGACATGATCAACGCCATGATCAAGGACGCCGATCTGGACAACGCCAAGCGCGTGGTGGCCGTGGGCGGCGGCGCCGTGATGGACGTGGCCAAGGTGGTGGCCTGCTCCGGCGGCATGAGTGTGGACGAGATCTTCGACCACCTGCCCAACCTGAGCCGCAGCGTGGACCTCGTGCTCGTGCCCACCACTTGCGGCACCGGCTCCGAAGTCACCATGCTCGCCTCCATCAACCGCACCAAGCTCGGCACCAAGGTGGGCATGGGCTGTCCGGCCATGTACGGCGACTCCGCCGTGCTCATCCCCGAACTGCTGCACGGCCTGCCGAACTACGTGTTCGCCACCAGCTCCATCGACGCGCTGTGCCATTCGGTCGAGTCGATCCTCTCGCCCAACTCCACGCCCATCGTCAAGATGTTCGGCTACGAGGCCGTGCGTATGATCCTGTCCGGCTACCGCAAGGTGGCTGCAGGTGGGCTCGAGGCGCGCAACGCGCTCATGGGCGACTTCCTTCTGGCCTCCACGTATGCCGGCATCGCGTTCGGCACCGGCGGCTGCGCTGCCGTGCACGCTCTGAGCTACCAGCTCGGCGGCAACTACCATGTGGCGCACGGCGAATCGAACTATGCGATGTTCACCGGCGTGCTGCGCAAGTACATGGAGATCAAGTCGGACGGCGAGATCGCCACGCTCAACGCCTTCATCGCCGGCATCCTCGAATGCGATGTGGCCGACGTATACGACGAGCTGGAGACGCTCATCAACCAGCTGCTGCCCAAGAAGGCCCTGCATGAATACGGGGTCACGCGCGAGGAGCTGCCCGTGTGGGCCCGCCGCGTGATCGAGACCCAGACCCGTCTGATGCGCAACAACTTCGTGCCGTTGGATGAGGCCGCCGTGCTGGACATCTTCGAGAAGCTGTACTGAGAGACATACATATGGGCTCCCGTATGGGGTGCTGCCGAGTGATGCGAGTTCATTGAGGGATAGGCGTTATCTCGCCTGACTACCCCTCAGTCCCGCTTCGCGCGACAGCTCCCCTGACAAGGGGAGCCAGAAGTTTGCGGGGGAATATTACACATGCAAGTCATTACCTGGATTCTGGGCCTGGGCGCATCGGTGATGATGCCCATCATCTTCACCATCATCGGCACCTGCGTGGGCCTCGGCTTCGCCAAATCACTGAAGTCCGGCCTGACCGTCGGCGTGGCGTTCGTGGGCCTGAGCATCGTCACCACACTGCTGACGGACAATCTCGGCCCGGTCATCAACAAGATCGTGGAACTCTACGGACTGCACCTCAACGTGCTGGACATCGGCTGGCCGGCCGCCTCCCAGGTGGCCTACAGCTCGCAGGTCGGCGCACTGGTCATCCCGTTCGGTCTGGCGCTCAACGTGGTGATGCTGCTGACCAAGACCACCAAGACCATCGCCATGGACCTGTTCAACTACTGGCACTATGCCTTCATCGGCGCGCTGGTGTACCTGGTGACCAACAGCTTCGGCTGGTCCCTGTTCATCGTGGCCGTGAACTTCATCATCATCAACTGCATCGGCGACATCGAATCCAAGCGCGTGCTGGCATACTACGGCCATGACAAGGTCAACGGCATCGCCTTCCCGGTGCCGGTGTGCGCCCCGTACGCGCCGATCGCGCACGTACTCAACTGGCTGATGGAGAAGTGCCCCGGCATCAACAAGATCGACTGGGACGCCAAGAAGCTGCAGGAGAAGCTTGGCTTCATCGGCGAACCGCTGTTCCTGGGCACCGTGATCGGAGCCGTGCTCGGCATCCTCGCCCAGTACGACGTGACCGCCATCCTCAAGCTCGCCGTGAACATCGGTGCCGTGATGCTGCTTATCCCACGCATCTCCGGCCTGTTCGGAGAAGGCCTGCTGCCGATCACCGAAGCCGTCAAGAAGCTGCTGGCCAAGAAGTTCAAGGGCAAGGTTGACTTCCTCATCGGCCTGAGCCCGTCCATCGTGGTGGGCGACCCGACCATCATGGTGTGCTCGGTGCTTGTGGTGCCGTTCATCCTGTTCCTGTCCGTGGTGCTGCCGGGCAACCAGTTCCTGCCCATCGCATCCTTGGCGGGCGCGATGTACATCTTCCCGCTCGTGGTGCCGATCACCAAGGGCAACGTGTTCCGCACGTTCATCATCGGCATGGTGGCGCTCGTGATCGGCGACTACTCCGCGACCGCGCTCGCCTCCGTGTTCACCAAGGCCGCCGTGGCCTCCGGCGTGACGCTGCCCGACGGCACCAACGCCGTGGCCAGCTTCGACTACGCGGGCAACCCGCTGGCGTGGATCCTGTACAATCTGGGCGCGCTCAAGTGGATTGGAGCCGCGGTATGCGTGGTGGTCTGCGCGGCGCTCATGTGGTACAACCGCAAGAAGATCGTGGCCGAGACTGCGATGCGCGAGCAGGCGCTCGCCGACGCGGCTGTGGCATGAGGTTCGTATAGATAGTTTCGGCTTCCCTCTTTGAGAGGGGAGCCGATTTTTTTTATGCGTTGTATCAGCCGGCCATGCGGCCGAGGGCGATGGCGGTGGTGAGCACGTAGGCCTCGCGCGGGTCGGTGGCGTCCCAGCCAGTGGATTCGGCGGCGCGCTTCAGGCGATACCGGATGGTGTTGGGGTGCACGTTGAGCTCCTTGGCGCACGTCTCCAGCGAGCCGCCGAACCGTAGGAACGTGGAGACGGTGAGCAGCGTGGGATCGTCCGGTCCGGCCGCGGTGAGGCTGCCGTACACCACGCGGATGAGTTCGTCGCGGGCGTCCTCGTCGCCGATGAGCGCGCGTTCGGGCAGGGCGTCGTCGGTACGCAGCGGACGCGGGATCTGTTGGACAGTGGCGGCCAAGGCCGGTGCCGCTTTCAGGCAGTACAACGCGGCCTGCATCGTGCGCATCGCGCCTTCGCTGCCGGTGCGCTGCGGGCCCAGCGCGAGCGGCCGCGTGGCGTCGAACGCGGGGGAGACAGTGTTGCAGATGACTTCAGGCGTCGCCGCGCCGACCGGACGGATCAGGGCGACGACCGCGGTGTTGCGCTTGTCCGCGCGGCTGTAGGGGCGATTGGCGACGGTCGAAGCACCGCGAGCGGAGCCGGATGGGCCGGCTGATGCGGATGATTCCGTTCCGCCGGATACGGGGTTGCCGGTGCTGTTGCCGGCGGCGGAGGGCGCGACGGTGCCGGTCGAGCCCGCAATGCCGGGGCCCAGACCGTTCATCGCATACTCGGCGGTCAGGCATGCACCGCCGAAATCGCTCACGATCTTTTCGACGTCCTTGCGGGTCTTCGCGGCTGAACGGGCCGGATAGCCGGCGATGGCGTAGCAGTCGAAACCGTCCTCGAAACCGAGGATGGCGAACAGCGAATCCACGCGGTCGTCGGCAAGATGATGGAACAGACACTCGAACAGTACGGTGCGGACGCGGTCCAACGCGGTGGCGTCGGACGAATCGGCGGCTTCGGAGGCAAGCAGTTCGAGAAAGTCTGAAGGCATACCCTTCAGTCTAGCCTCGCCGTTCCGGTTCCGGGAATCGTGAACGGCGAATGGAAGGCGTATCACTCGGCCGCCGGAGCCGTGCTTTTCGCCAGCTCCGCGCGGGAATCGCGCCAATAGGTGAGGACCACGAAACCGAACACGAAGGCGACCGGCAGCATATGACGTTCGAAATTATTGGCCGGCGCGGTGATCATCACGCCCATGAGCAGCAGCAGCGGAATATGGGTCATCAGCGTGAGCCAGCGGCGGCGTATCACCTCGGCCGCGCCGATGAGCAACGTCAGCACCACGTAGAAGTTGCCGTGGATGAGCCAGCCGAGCACCGGAATCCTGCCCCACTTCTTCGTGAACTTGACCACCTTCTCGCGCCAGTCGTGATGGTAGGACTTGATCCACGTGGAGTTCTTCTGCACATAGTCGCTGGTCACGTAATAGTCCATTGACACGTAGGGGAGATCGGTCACGTTGAAGTAGCCGAAGCATTTGGCCAGCAGCGCGTCCAATGCGATGACCGGATTGTCCTTGACGATCGCGAGCCACGCCTTGTTGAAACCGGTCATGTCCTCCGGGGTGACGGTGCGCCACTTGTAACTGACCTTCTTGGCCTGGATGCCGGAGGACTTCACCGGGTCGGCGTCCTGCTGGAAGTAGGCATCCGCCATCTGGTCCAGGTTGAACACGGGGGAGAGGTTCTTCTTGGCCTCCTCCGAGATGCCGTCCGGGTTGCGCTGGGCCACGCGCGCGATCATCTGCAACTGCACGCCGTGACTTTCGATTGGGTCGCCGCCGATGATCGCGCCCGAGGCGATGGCGAAGGAGATGCCGCCGTGGATGAGGATGGTGGGGATGAGCAGGGCCGCGACGTACGTGGCCCAGCGTCGGCGATCCGCGATGAGTGCCAGCACGATCTGCACGGCGATGATGTACCAGGCGTATTTGGCGGAGATGAGCATCACCGACGTGGACGCGATGAACGCGAGCAGGCTGTGGCGCGGCAGGCGCAGCGGGGCGGTGAGGGCCGGGGAATCGGCTGGAGCGGGCGTCACGGAGGCCGCGGGAGCCGTGGAATCCATGTGATCGGCGTCGGCGTCGGCGGGGGCATCTCTCTGATGCTTGCGCTTGGTGCCGGCCGGTCGCCAGGTCTGGATGAGCTCGTACCAGACGCCGAACCACCAGACGAACGCGAAGGCGAACAGCGGCGACTTGGTGATGGAGATCGTGGCGAACACCGCCAGTGGGCAGGCCAGGAAGAACAGGAGAATCAGAAATCGTGCCCGGCCTCCGGCAAGCCTTGAGGTGATGGTCGTGCCGGACATCACAGTGGTGCCATCGGAGGCGTTGACGGCACCGGCGTCGGCGACGGCCGGGCTCCCGGAATCGTGCGTGCCGGGATTCGGGGTCGCAGCGTCGTCAATGGATTTGCCAATCCACGGCCTATTGAGGAACCGGTGGGCGGTGGCCGCGCAGCAGAACACGGCGAACAGCATCTGGATGGCGGCGAGGGCCACGATGCCGGCGTCGTTCGAACCGGTCAGCGAGCGGGAGAACATCGCGACCGCGCCGTAGACCACGGTGAGCACCACATTGTGCTGGTCGGTCAGGTAGGTGGGGTTGTCCGGCCACATGTAGTGCGCGGTGGGGTAGATGTCCATCGGCACGAATGAGAAGAAGCCGATATACGGCTGCTTCAGCCCGGTCCACTGGTTCCATGCCCAGCTGAACTCGCGGATCTGCGAGCGGATGTCCGCGCCGAACGCCGCCAGCAGGGTGGTGGGTGCCCATAGCCAGCCGAGGAAGAGAATCAACGCGATCTTCCAGAACCGGTCCGTGCCGCGGATAAGCCAACGGTTCAGGAATGCAAAGCCCGTGGCGATGGCCGTGGTGATTTGCCGTGGGGCGATATGGAAGCGGGAGTGGGAACCGGCGGAACGGTGGCGGTTGGGTGATTCGGGAGCGTCCGTTACGGGAGTTGCGTCGGATGCCGGACCGGAGTCGATTAGTGCGGGTGCGTCGGCTGTGGTGACGGTATTTGCGTCAGTGAGGCCTGTCGATTCGGTGTCGTTTGAATCGACGCCGGGCACTACCGCCGTTGTCGTTTCGTGATGCTGATGCGCACGATGGCGGGGAGTGAAGTACCGGTCAACGAACCGATGCCAACGTTCGCCGAGGGTGGCGGGCAGTACCCGGCTGGTGTCGGCGAAACGGGCCAGCAGCAGGATGATGCCGAGATAGATGACGAATGAGCCCGCGAAGAGGGCAGTGTTCGTCCAGTTCCAGTTGGCGATGGTGCCGTTCTCGAAGTCCCAGTACAGCGGACCGACCGCGGTGCACAGGGCCAGCCACAGGCAGGCCAGCACCGCCAGCGTCCACCGAGCGGCCGATCCCACACGGCGCCACGCGGGGTGCGCGTGCGTGCGGGAGTCGGGGCGATGCGGGGCGGCGGCAGGCTTCGGGATGGCTGGTGACGTCATGTCAGTCAATGGTAGCCGCATACGCGAACTGCGATACCCCTCGAAAACGGTTGCCGATGCGGGACAATCCGGCGATTGGAACTTTTTAGGCGCATTATCCCGCGGCTTGTCAGACGCCAGGGGCAGACGATATCGCGATAATGGCGGAATTCCGGGGATTTGCTGTTGCTTGGGTGTGGGCCGAAGCGTACGGCAATCGTTTGCCGCGCATATGGGGGCACGCGGGCGCGGGATGATGCGCGAAAAATCGCGATATATGCGCATTGTCCCGCACGGAACCTGTTTTGGATACCGAGTGGGAAGGTGGGCGGACCCAAGAGGAGAGAAGCAAAGAGGGAAAGTTCCCCGAATCAGTCGTGGGCGTTGATGAAGGTGGGGCGCTCCACCGGGCCCATGCCGCCGTAGCGCTTGAAGCCCCATAGGAAGACCAGTGACTTGGCGTAGGCACCCCAGGCGACGCCGAAGATCAGCACCAGCACGCGGATGAACGGAATGAAGTACGCCACCGCGAGCAGCAACACGTCGATGGCGAGCAGCGCGAGCGTGCAGGGGAAGGCACGCCAGGGGAACATCGCCGCCAGCTTCCACTGGGTGCCGAGCGGGTTCTCGAAACGGGCCTGCATAGGGAAGAGATACTCCGCCGTGAGCGTCACGATCACCGCCGCGATAATAAGGACGACAAGCGGAACGTATGAGACATTGGTATCCCACGCGCTCCAGAAGGCGAGACCGAAGATGATGGCCGCCGCCAGCACCATGACGATGAGGCCGGAGATCAGCCCGTGCTTGAACTCGCGCTTGAACCGGCGCAGGTATTCATGGACGAGCCTGATGTCATCGTGCTCATCGTAGGCGAACATCGTGCTGTACAACGCCGCGCGGGCCGGGCCGATGGTGACGACGGGGACCAGCGTGACCAGATAGACCAGGTTCAGCGCGGTGAAACGGACCAGGGTGTCCATGAACCGCCAGAACGGCGCATTGGTGTTGAACTTCATCGTTCCTCCTACCTTCGATGATGCTCCGTAACGCCGTGCCCATCGAGGGCGCGACACGCTTATTTATAAGTATATAAATAAAAATTTGATTGGTCGAATTCCGCGAGTTTCCAACGTTTTTATGGTGTCTTTGACGCGCATGGAGGGGGCGTGCGGCCTAAGTCGAGTTGACAGAAATAATCTTATTTATAAACTTATAAACAAGAGACAAGAAGACAACGGGATGCGAAACGGGTCGCACCCACAGTGGTCTTCGCTGCATTGCTTCAAAGGAGACAAGATGCAGAACGTTGCAACCACGGACGGCGAAGTCGGGCTTGCCGCGGACGGCACCGTGACCGCCGATGCCAAGCCGGCACGCAACCGTCGTGATCGTCGCGCCGCCAACAAGGCGAAGAAGATGCTTCCCGGCACCGACTACAACAAGCGCCACGGCCTCAAGCTGTTCCTGCTCGTCGCGCCGCTGCTGGTCATGGTCGTGCTCTTCAGCTACCTGCCGCTGTTCGGCTGGATCTACGCCTTCTACGACTACCAGCCGCCGATCCCGCTGTCCGAAAGCGAGTTCGTGGGCCTGCAGTGGTTCCAGCTGCTGGTGCAGAACCCGGCACAGCTCGCCAAGATCGGCCAGGTGCTCATGAACACCTTCGCCATGTCCGGCCTGAACATCCTGACCTCGTTCTTCCCGGTGATCTTCGCCATCGCCCTGAACGAGATCCGCGCCAAGTGGTTCAAGAACCTCATCCAGACGCTCACCACGCTGCCGAACTTCATCTCCTGGGTGCTGGTCTACTCCATCGCCTTCGCGATGTTCTCCTCCTCCGGCATGATCAACGAGCTGCTGCAGAACCTGCATCTGATCACCGAGCCCATCAAGTTCCTCGACTCCGGCGACCACATCTGGCTCAAGATGCTGCTGTGGAACCTGTGGAAGGGTCTCGGCTGGGGCTCCATCATGTACCTCGCGGGCATCGCGGGCATCGACCAGGAGCTGTACGAGGCCGCCCAGGTGGACGGCGCGAACCGCTTCCAGCAGATCATCCACGTGACCATCCCGCAGCTGCTGCCCACGTACTTCGTGTTGCTCATGCTCTCCATCTCCAACTTCCTGAACAACGGCATGGACCAGTACTACGTCTTCCAGAACAACTTCAACCAGAAGTGGATCGAAGTGCTCGACCTGTACGTGTACAACGTCGGCCTCGGCAACTCCAGCCTGTCCCTGGGTACCGCGATCTCCATCCTGAAGTCGCTGGTCTCCGTGGCGCTGCTGTTCATCGTCAACTGGCTGTCCAAGCGCACCCGCGGCGAGGGCATCGTCTGATCGGCCCAAGCAGAAGTCAAAGCGAGATTTGTAAGGAATAATCATGGCAAAGCAGAAGTCAAGCGTCTCGCCGGCGATGCGTCGCACCACGGGTGAGAAGGTCTACAACGTATTCAACATCGTGGTGCTGTCCCTGTTCGCACTGATCTGCACCTACCCGTTCTACTACCTGATCATCAACTCGCTGTCCGACAACAACCTGTCGGCCGCGGGCGAGGTGACCTGGTGGTTCAAGGGCTTCCACCTGCAGAACTACAAGGACGTGCTGGCACTGTCCGGCCTCGGCCGCGCGGCGTGGATCTCCCTGGCCCGTACCGTGATCGGCACCGCCCTCACCGTGCTCGCCAGCGCCTACCTGGGCTTCATGTTCACGCAGAAGAAGATGTGGGCCCGCTCGTTCTGGTACCGCTTCGTGGTCATCACGATGTACTTCAACGCCGGCCTGATTCCGATGTTCATCACGATGAAGAACCTCGGCCTGACCAACAACTTCTGGGTGTACATCCTGCCCGCCGTGGTCCAGCCGTTCAACATCATCCTGGTCAAGACCTACATCGAGTCCATCCCGAGCTCGCTGCAGGAGGCCGCCGAGATGGACGGCGCCGGAACCCTGACGATCTTCGGCAAGATCGTGCTGCCGATGTGCACGCCGATCCTGGCCACGGTCGCTATCTTCTCCGCCGTCGGACAGTGGAACTCCTTCCAGGACACGCTGATCTACATGACCGACGACAAGCTCTACTCCCTGCAATACCTGCTGTACACCTACATCAACCAGGCGAGCGCACTGGCCAACGCGGCCAAGGCGAACGCGGCGAACGTGGCGGCCCTGGCCTCCGCGGCCACCCCGACCTCGATCCGCATGACGGTCTCCGTGATCGTGGTGCTCCCGATCATGTTCGTCTACCCGTTCTTCCAGCGCTTCTTCGTCAAGGGCATGATGCTCGGCGCCGTCAAAGGCTGATATCCAATCCGGGCCGGTTTCGGCCCATCTACCAATCGTCATAGGAAACAAAAGGACAAAAAGAAACAAGGAGGTTTCCGTCATGGAAATCAAGAAGAAGCTCACCTCGGTGCTGGCCCTCGGCCTGGCCGCGGCGATGACGTTCTCGCTGGCCGCCTGCGGCAGCGACACCGCCGGCGATGAGAAGGATGACGGTTCGCTGGTCACCATCGACGTGTTCGATTCCCTGGCCAACCAGCAGGGCGAGCAGAAGGGCTGGTTCGCCAAGATGGTGCAGGACAAGTTCAACCTGAAGCTCAACATCATCGCCCCGAACGTCTCCGGTGGTGACACCGTCTTCGATACCCGCGCCGCCTCTGGCTCCCTGGGCGACCTCATCATCACCGGCACCGGCAACGGCCGTCTGCAGAAGCTCGTCAAGGCCAACCTGGTCACCGACATGACGCCGTACTACAGCAAGATGACCAACGTCAAGAAGTACCAGAACGCCGTCGACTCCGTCACCAAGCAGGCCGGCAAGGACGGCGTGTGGGGCATCCCGCAGGGCGTCTCCTCCTCCGATCCGTCCAGCCCGAGCGAGGGTATGGAGCCCACCTCCGCCCCGTACATCCGCTGGGAGTACTACAAGGAGCTCGGCTACCCGGAGATCAAGGATCTCGACGCCTTCCTCGACGTGCTCAAGGACATGCAGGACCTGGCCCGCAAGGAGACCGGCCAGGATGACATCTACGCCTTCTCCCTGTTCAAGGATTGGGACGGCGATGTGATGAACAACGCCTCCGCCATCGTCAACTGGCTCGGCTACCAGGCCCAGGGCTCCGTGTTCGTGAGCGCCGACGGCAAGGACGTGCAGCCGGCCACCAAGGAGGGCGGCGTCTACGAGCAGGCCCTCGAGTTCCTCAACAAGGCCGAACAGATGGGCCTCGTGGATCCCGAATCCACCACCCAGGACTGGGACACCATGCAGAACAAGGTGACCAACGGCAAGACCCTCGTCTCCATCTTCAGCTGGCTGGGCAAGCCGCGTATGAACTCCGACGAGAACAAGGCCAAGGGCGTGGGCTTCATGCTCGCCCCGCTGCAGACCATGAAGGTCTACTCCACCGGCTTCACCCCGGACGGTGACGGCTCCACCATCATCGCCATCGGCTCCAAGTCCAAGTACAAGGAACGCATCGCCAAGTTCATCGATTGGCTGTACTCCTCCGAGGGCGTGTACGCCGCAGCCTCCAACGCCGGCGGCGCCGCCTGCCCGGAGAGCCTCGGCTGCTGGACCAAGGGCGACGACGGCAAGCCGCAGCTCACCGACTTCGGCAAGCAGGCCATGAACGGCGACCACGCGAACCTCAAGATCTCCGACAAGCTCGGCGGCGGCACCTACGACAGCGGCTTCTCCCTGCTGAACTTCAAGGCCGTGCAGCAGAACGACATCGACTCCGAGACCGGCGCCGCCTTCAACCCGCAGCTGTGGGAGTCCGAGGCCGACACCTCCGCCCTGTTCAAGGATTGGTCCGAGCACATGGGCGGTGCCACCAGCGACATCGACTACCTGCAGAAGAACAACCTGCTCGCCGTCGCCCCGGGTGCCTCCTACACCACCCCGCAGGAGGAGTCCACGGTCTCCGCCACCCGCAGCTCCATCAAGACCGAGGTCGTCAACGCCTCCTGGAACGCCCTGGTGGCCAAGTCCGACTCCGAGTTCGCCAAGGTGCTCAAGGACGCCCGTCAGCAGGTCAAGGATCTGGGTTACGACAGCGTGCTCAAGGTCGACGAGCAGAACGCCAAGGACTGGGTCAAGGCCCGTCAGGAAGTCGTCAAGCAGTACCAGGCCGACTCCAAGTGATGATCTGACTCGGCTCCTCTGGGGGATGCGGAAACCGGCTACGGACTATGCCGCAACTCCCCTCAGTCACACTTCGTGTGACAGCTCCCCTCGGGGAGGGGAGCCGAGTCTGATACTGCCAAAGACAACTTAGGCCCTTTCTGATTGCGCGGTGGCCCCGCTCCTCCCCGGGCCGCCGCGCAATTTTCATATCCGCATCTCCCGAACCCCGCGATTTCCTCCGATTCCCCCTTCCCAAGCGACTCCTCTCTCTGGCTCCCCTTGCCGAGGGGAGCTGTCACGCCGAGCGTGACTGAGGGGAGCCCCGAACCAGGCGCACCGTATCAAAGCGACTCATCATGCTGATCTTCCCGAAACACTCCCGCATCGTCTTCATGGGCGACTCCATCACCGACGCCGGCCGCGACCGCACCGCCTACCCCGGCGGCTGGGGCTACGGCACCGGCTACGTGAACGCCCTGCACAACCTGCTCACCGCCGTCTACCCGGACCGCGCGCTGTGCACCATCAACTCCGGGGTCAGCGGCGACGACATCGTGGCGCTCGCCGAACGCTGGCAGAAGGACGTCATCGACCTGAAGCCCGACTACGTGTCCGTGATGGTCGGCGTCAACGACGCCTGGCGCTACTTCGACGGGCCGCTGTGGCAGGCCCGCCTCAACACCGTGGAGGACTTCGAGCGGATCTACGACGACCTGCTGAACCGCACCAAGGAGGCCCTGCCGGACCTCAAGGGCATCATCGTGATGCGCCCGTTCATGTTCGAGCCGAACCCGGCCGACCAGATGCGCGCCAAGATCGAGGAGTTCGCCGCCGCATCGAAGCGCGTGGCCGAACGCCACGACGCCATTTTCGTGGACACGCAGGCCGCCGTGGACCACTGGCTCACCCAACTGCACGGCTGCCTGGCCAGCCAGGACCGCGTACACCCGTACGAGCGCGGCGCGATGATCATCGCCCGCTCGTGGTGCCAGGCCGTGGGCTTCGACTGGAACAGGAGCACGTTCGATGATTGATCTCGAAACCATTGACCGCGTGATCGCGGAAGGCCCGTACGAGCCCACCTGGGAGTCCCTGTCCAAGGTGCAGGTACCGGGCTGGTTCCCGGACGCCAAATTCGGCATCTTCACTCACTGGGGCCTGTACACCGTGCCCGAATTCCGCAACGAATGGTATTCGCGCAACATGTACATCGAGGGCTACCCGGAGTTCGACCACCACCGCGAGACCTTCGGCCCGCAGAGCGAGTTCGGATACAAGGACTTCATCCCGCGCTTCACCGCCGAACGCTTCGACGCGAACGAATGGCTCGACCTGTTCGCCCGCGCCGGCGCGCGCTACTACTTCCCGGTCTCCGAACACCACGACGGCTACCAGATGTATGCGAGCGAGATCTCGCACTGGAACACCGTGGAAACCGGCCCCCACCGCGACATCATCGGCGAACTGCGCGAGGCCACATTGAAGCACGGTCTGCACTTCGCCACCAGCAACCACCGCGCCGAACACTGGTGGTTCATGGGCCACGGCCGCGACTTCGACTCCGACGTGCGCGGCGCCGAAGCGGACGTCAAGGGCGGCTTCTACTGGCCCGCCAACCCCGAGCCGGACAACCAGGACCTGTTCTCCGTGCCCAAGCCGAACGAGGAATTCCTCGACGACTGGCTGCTGCGCGTGTGCGAGCTCATCGACAACTACCGCCCGGAGATGCTGTACTTCGACTGGTGGATCCAGCACAACGCCTTCAAGCCGTACATCAAGCGCCTCGCCGCGTTCTACTACAACCGCGGCGCCGAATGGGGAGTGCCGGTCATCATCTGCTACAAGGACGACGGCATGGCCTGGGGTGCCGGCCTGTTCGACGTGGAGCGCGGCGGCCTGTCCACCGCCACCCCGTACGTGTGGCAGACGGACACCGCCATCGCCCGCAACTCGTGGTGCTACACGAACTCGCTCGACTACAAGAACCTCGCCGAACTCATCGTGACCCTCGTGGACACCGTGAGCAAGAACGGCAACCTGCTGCTCAACGTGGGGCCGCGCGCCGACGGCTCGATCGCCCCGCACGACCGCGACCTGCTCGAATCCATCGGCGGCTGGATGGACGCCAACGGCGAGGGCATCTACGGCACCCGCCCGTGGAGGATCGCCGAGGAAGGCCCCACGCACGCCACCGAAGGCTCGTTCGCCGACCAGAACGCGCTCGAATACACGGCCGCCGACTGGCGCTTCACCGCCAAGGACGGCAGCGTGTACGCCTTCTGCCTCAATCCGGCCGGAGCCGCCACGCTCACCAGCGCCACGTTCGCCGCCTACCATGACGGCATCCGCGCGCCGTTCCACGGCATCATCACGGGCGTCGAACAGCTGGGCGCCGGGCCGGTGGCCTGGGAGCGCACCGCCGACGGGCTCGTCATCACCCCGGCCGAGCGGCCCGGAACCGAAGCGACCATGCCGATCGGATTCAGGATCGCCATCGCGTAAGTCATGAACGGGCGCGCGCCGCAGCGTGCCGTGACACCGAAGAAGGGAACACACCATGACCACCATCACCGAAGCCAACAAGACCAAGGCGCGCGCCCTGCTCGCCGAGCTCACGCTGGACGAGAAGATCGACATGATCCACGCCGCCGGCCTCTTCCGCACCGAAGGCGTGCCGCGTCTGGGCATCCCGCCGTTCAAGATGGACGACGGCCCGATGGGCCCGCGCGAGGAGCTGCACAACGACAACTGGGCGCCGCTGTACAACACCCGCGACCGCGTGACCTACCTGCCCTCCGGTTCAGCCGTGGCCTCCACCTGGAACCGCGAGCTGGCTCATGAGGCCGGCCAGGTGCTCGGCGCCGAAGCCCGCGGCCGCGGCAAGGACGTGATCCTGGGCCCGTCCATCAACATCAAGCGCAGCCCGCTGTGCGGCCGCAACTTCGAATACATGAGCGAGGACCCGTACCTGACCGGCGAGCAGGGCGTCGCGTTCATCCAGGGCGTTCAGGAATCCGATGTGGCCGCCTGCGCCAAGCACTACGCGGCCAACAGCCAGGAGACCGACCGTCTCGAAGTGGACGAGACCATCAGCGAACGCGCCCTGCGTGAGATCTACCTGCCCGCGTTCGAGGACGCGGTCAAGCGCGGCGGCGTGCTCTCCCTGATGGGTGCGTACAACCTGGTCAACGGCGAGCAGTGCTGCGAATCCGGCCGTCTGCTGGACGACATCCTGCGCGACGAATGGGGTTTCCGCGGCTTCGTGGTCTCCGACTGGAGCGCCGTCAAGCGCACCGTGGCCAGCGCCCGCGTGGGCCTGGACGTGGAGATGTCCGTGACACCGAACTTCGACGAGTACTACTTCGCCAACCCGCTGCGCAAGGCCGTGGCCGCGGGCGAGGTGAGCGAGACGGACATCGACGTCAAGGTGGAGCGTGTGCTCGCGGTGATGGACGCACTGCACATGCTGCCTGATACCGATGCTGATGCCGGCTCCGCTGGCGATCGTCCCGCTCGCAAGGCCGGTTCGTACGCCACGCTCGCGCATGCGCAGGCCGCCCTCGACGTGGCCCGCGAATCCATCGTGCTGCTCAAGAACGACGCCGACGAATCCGGCCGCACGCTGCTGCCGTTGGACGAGCGCTCCCTGCGCCGCGTGCTCGTGGTGGGCGCCAACGCCGACCGCATCCACTCCAACGGCGGCGGCAGCGCCGTCATCAAGGCGCTGCACGAGGTCACGCCGATCCTGGGCCTCAACGGACAGCTCGGCGGCAACGTGGAGATCGAATACGCGCTCGGTTACGATGCCAAGCAGGTGGTACAGGACGACTCCTGGCAGGAGGAGAGCCTGGAGAACTCGGTGGGCTCCGCCTCCGATGACGCCGAGCACGCCGCACACCTGCGCGAGGAGGCCGTGACGCTGGCCCGCGAGTACGCGGCGGCCGGCGATCCGGTGATCTTCGTGGGCGGACTCGACCACGAGCACGACCTCGAGGGCCGCGACCGCGAGACCATCGCCCTGCCGTATGGACAGGACGAGCTGATCTCGACGCTGCTGGACGTCGCCCCGGACACGATCCTGGTGTTCGTCGCCGGCTCGCCGGTGGCCATGCCGTGGGCCGACCGCGCCCGCGCCATCGTCTGGAACTGGTACAACGGCACCGAATCCGGTACTGCGCTCGCCGAGACCCTGCTCGGTCGCGTCAACCCGAGCGGCCACCTGCCCGAGACGTTCCCGATCGCCCTGGAGGATTCCCCGGCCCATTCGATCGGCACGTTCGGCCCCGGCCTGCACGTGCGCTACGACGAGGACATCTACGTGGGCTACCGCTACTTCTCTACCCGCGGAGTGCCGGTGCGCTTCCCGTTCGGCCATGGCCTGAGCTACACCACCTTCGCCTACGCCGACCTTGACGTGCGCCGCGTGGACGGCGACGTGCGCATCGCGTTCACCGTGACGAACACGGGGGAGCGGACCGGCAAGGCCGTGCCGCAGGTCTACTTCGGCCTCGAAGGCACCGGCGAGGACCGTCCGGCCAAGGAGCTGCGCGGCTTCGCCAAGGTAGCGCTGGAGCCGGGCGAGAGCCGTCAGGTGGAGCTGGTGCTGCCCGCCGCCAAGGCCCTGCGCTACTGGTCCAACGAGACGGGGGAGTACGCCCTCGCGCCGGCCGCCCGCGTGTACGTGGGCGAGTCCGTGGCCGACATCCGTCTGACCGATGTGCTGGGCGTGTGCGACGCCGCCGAAGTCGCCGAATCGGTGACGGACGTGGCCATCACCGCCTGATTGTCCGACTGCTGACTGTTGCGTAGGCCTGCCGTGGAATCGCGAAACCGGTTCCACGCAGGCCTTTTTCGTTCTCCGTGCGCCGGCGGTGGGGAAGTGGCGAGGAAACCGGCGTTATGTATGCGGCCGAACGAAGGTGGCGCATACATAGTGAGGCTTTTGCCCTGTGAACCGGCGCTATGTATGCGGACGCATGGTTGGAGCGCATACATAGTGAGGCTTTGTCCTCTGGACTGGCTTTATACGCGCGGGTGGATGGTGTGAAACCACATGCATAACGCCGGTCGGCCCGGCGTTTGGCCGCGTCCGACGGTGGGGTCAGCGGTTGGTTCCGCCTGTCGTCGCGCGATGCCGCATGCGCGGTTGCCGCTGCCGTATCCGGCCGAAAAACGCCGCCGCTGGCGTGTCGGAACTTGTTATTTATAAACTTATAAATAAGATTGTTCTCAACAAACGTACTCGCAATGAAGGAGACGCGACAATGAAGTTCCTCAATGGTGGCTGGCTCGTCAAGGACGGCTTCGACGTCAAGTACGCTGCCAACGTGTACACCGCGAACATCGAGCCGAAGAAGCTCACCCTGTTCTGCCCGTTCGGCGTGCCGATCCACCACCCCGGCCAGACGCTCGACGGCGGCATCCTGACCATCGAAGTGACCTCCCCGCGCGAGGACATCATCACCACGCGCCTCATCAACTTCAGGAAGGACCGCAGCAACTGCCCGCAGTTCGCGCTCAACGAGTCCGACCCGGCCGTCGCCATCGCCGAGGATGACGAGAAGTGGACCTTCACCTCCGGCAAGCTGACCCTGGAAATCTCCAAGGGCGAGACCATCGACTTCACCTACAAGTACGACGGCAAGACCATCGCGCACTCCGGCTGGCGCGCCAAGGGCCTCGTCACCGATCCGGAAGGCCGCCTGCACGTCTCCGAGCAGCTCGACCTCGGCGTGGGCGAGAAGATCTACGGCCTGGGCGAGCGCTTCACCAACTTCGTCAAGAACGGCCAGACCGTCGACATCTGGAACGAGGACGGCGGCACTGGCACCGAGCAGGCGTACAAGAACATCCCGTTCTACCTGTCCAACAAGGGCTACGGCCTGTTCGTGGACAACCCCGGCAAGGTGAGCTTCGAGGTCGGCTCCGAGAAGGTCTCCCGCGTGCAGTTCTCCGTGCCCGGCGAGGAGATGAGCTACTCGGTCATCGGCGGCAAGGACCTCAAGGGCATCCTCAACACCTACACCGACCTGACCGGCAAGCCGCCGCTGGTGCCGGACTGGAGCTACGGCCTGTGGCTGTCCACCTCCTTCACCACCGACTACGACGAGAAGACCGTCATGGAGTTCGTGGACGGCATGGCCGAGCGCAACATCCCGCTGTCCGTCTTCCACTTCGACTGCCGCTGGATGAAGGAACTCGAGTGGTGCAACTTCGAGTGGGACGAAACCAAGTTTCCCGATCCGGAAGGCCTGCTCGCCAAGCTGCATGAGCGCGGCCTCAAGGTGTGCGTGTGGATCAACAGCTACATCGGCCAGAAGTCCCCGCTGTTCGAGGAAGGCGCCAAGAAGGGCTACTTCATCAAGAACACCGACGGCTCCGTCTGGCAGTGGGACAAGTGGCAGGCCGGCATGGCCATCGTCGACTTCACCAACCCCGAGGCCACCAAGTGGTACCAGGACAAGCTCAAGCACCTCGTGGCCCAGGGCGTCGACTGCTTCAAGACCGACTTCGGCGAGCGCATCCCCACCGAGGGCGTGCAGTACTACGACGGCTCCGACCCCGAGCTCATGCACAACTACTACACGTACCTGTACAACAAGGCCGTGTACGACGTGCTCGTGGAGACCAAGGGCGCCGATGAGGCGATCCTGTTCGCCCGCTCCGCCACCGTGGGCGGCCAGCAGTTCCCGGTCCACTGGGGCGGCGACTGCTCCTCCAACTACCCGTCCATGGCCGAGTCCCTGCGTGCCGGCCTGAGCTTCGGCATGTCCGGCTTCGGCTACTGGAGCCACGACATCGCCGGCTTCGAGGACAAGCCCACCCCGGACCTGTTCAAGCGCTGGACCCAGTTCGGTCTGCTCTCCTCCCACTCCCGCTACCACGGCTCCACCGAGTACAAGGTGCCGTGGCTGTACGGCGACGAGGCCGTGGAGGTCTCCCGCGAGTTCACCGAGCTCAAGCTGCGCCTGAAGCCGTACCTGGAGGCGATGGCCAAGGAGACCCACGAGACCGGCGTGCCGATGATGCGCGCGATGGTGCTCGAGTTCCCGACCGACCCGGCCTGCGAGGACATCGACACCCAGTACATGCTGGGCGACGACCTGCTCGTGGCCCCGGTGTTCTCCGAGGACGGCACCGCCCGCTTCTACGTGCCGGACGCCGGCGGCGACCACGCCGGTGAGTCTTGGGCCAACCTGCTGACCGGCAAGACCTACGAGCCGGGCAAGTGGTACACCGAGCAGTACGACTACCACACCCTGCCCGTGCTGGTCCGTCCGGGCTCCGACCCGCTCAACGCCTGAGATCCCACGCGGGTATCGCGTATATGACATGGCTCCCCTCCCTGAGGGGAGCTGTCGCGGAGCGACTGAGGGGAGTTTCCGGATCATGCCGGGCTCCCCTCAGTCACCTACGGTGACGGCTCCCCAGCGAAGGGCGCCAAGAAAACCTATCCTTGGCTCCCCTCGTCAGGGGAGCTGGCTCGAGCGGTGAGACCGAGGAGCAGTTCCAAACAAGAACGGACACTCATCTCGCCCCAATCACCTCACCTACCTCACGCACCCCCCCATACAAGGAAGTATTCGTCCATGACCCTGTTCAACGTTCAGCCGGCCCGCCGCATCGCCTCCGGCTTCCATCCGGATCCCACCATCTGCGAGACCCCGCAGGGCACGTACCTGATGGTCAACAGCTCGTTCGAATACTTCCCCGGACTGCCGGTCTTCGAATCCGAGGACGGCGAGCACTGGCGCAAGATCGGCGACGCGATGAACCGCCCCGAACAGTTCCCGTACGAGACGATGGACAACAGCCAGGGCATCTACGCGCCCACCCTGCGCTGGCACGACGGCACGTACTACCTCATCGTGACCAACGTGAACAAGGGCAACATGATCCTCACCACCGAGGACCCGCACGCCGGCTGGTCCGACCCGATCTGGGTGGACGGCTGGCCCGGCATCGACCCCAGCCTGTTCTTCGACGACGACGGCACCGCCTACATCTGCGGCAACGAGGGCGGCGAACCGGACGAGAACGGCGAGCGCGAACCCGCCGGCATCTATCTGTCGAAGATCGACGTCAACACCGGCACCGTGCTCACCAAGCGCAAGCGCATCTGCGGCGGCATCACCGGCTCCAATCCGGAAGGCCCGCACATGTACAAGCGCGGCGACACCTACTACCTCATGTGGGCCGAAGGCGGCACCGAATCCGGGCACATGGAGAACATCGCCCGCTCGTCGAGTCCGGAAGGCCCGTACGAGATGTACCCCGGCAACCCGCTGATCACCAACCGCTCCACGCATCTGACGCTGCAGGCCATCGGCCACTGCGACTGCGCGCACTTCGGCGACGACCGCACGCTCATGGTGTTCCACGGCACCCGCAACAACGACGAATACCCGGCCCAGGGCTGGGTCGGCCGCGAGCCGTACGCCGTCTGGTTCGACTGGAAGGACGGCTGGCCCGAGCTTGCCGACCAGTCGTACGACTGCGATCTCAACGGCCACGGCGACTCGCTGGAATCCGACGTCGAATGGATCACGCCCGGCATCGACGTGGACAGGCAGTACGTCGTCTCGTCCGGCCGCGCCGTCGCGACCTCCACCACCAACAACGTGACCATCGCCGTGCATGCGGCCGCGCAGTCGTTCGACCTGGCCCACGGCGCACCGATGATCGGCACCCGCCAGACCGACCTGCGGTTCGAGTTCGGCGCGACGCTGGCCGACGCCCGCGCGCTGACCCTCGGCGAGGCGGGCGTCGCCGTGTACGCCAACAGCCGCCACTACCTGACCATCGCCGTGCGCGCGTCCGACGCCAACGGGCTGATCCGTGTCAAGGCCACGGCCCACAACGCCGGGCTCGCCACCGTGGTGGGCACCGTGGCCGTGCCGGCAAGCGCCAAACTGCGTCTGGTCGTGCGCGGCGACGAATCCGGATACGACTTCGCGGTGGCCAACACCAGCGCATTCGCCGGCGGTGAGCAACTGCTCGGCCACGTGCCCGGCAAACTGCTGAGCTTCACCAACGCGGGCGGCTTCACCGGCATCCTGCTCGGCGTCTACGCGCACGGCAGCGGCGACGTCACCTTCGCCAACGTCCGCTACGACGTGTGATCATCGCAAAGGAGCATCACATGACACCTCAATTCGACACCTTCCTGTTCGGCGGCGACTGGAACCCCGAACAGTGGCCCGAGGAGACGTGGGAACACGACATCGAGATGCTCGAGGACGCCCACATCAACGAGGCCACCATCAACGTGTTCTCCTGGACGCTCCTGCAGCCCGGCGAGGACACCTACGACTTCACCATGCTCGACAGGATCGTGGCACTGCTGGTCAAGCACCATTTCAACATCGTGCTCGCCACCGGCACCGCCGCGCTGCCCGCATGGATGGTGCGCGAACACCCCGAGATCATCCGCACCACGTTCGAAGGCAAACGCCACGTGTTCGGCGGCCGTCACAACTTCTGCCCGAACTCCGCCTACTTCCGGGGCGTCTCCGGTAAGCTCGCCGGCGCGCTCGCCGAACGGTATGCCGGCACTCCTGGGCTCGTGGCCTGGCATATCGGCAACGAATACGGCGGCGGTGGCGGCCTGTGCTACTGCGAAAACTGCGCTGCGGCGTTCCGTGACTGGCTCAAGGCCAAGTACGGTTCGGTCGAGGCGCTCAACAAGGCATGGTGCGCGAACTTCTGGAGCCACACCATCGTGGACTGGGCGGACGTGGTGCCGCCGGTGGGCTACGGCGACGGCATCGGATCCGACTGGGATCCGAGGAAGTGCGTGGTCTCCGGCCTGCTCATCGACTACCGCCGCTTCCAGAACGAGTCCCAGCTCGCCTGCTTCACGAACGAACGCGACGCCGTGCGCGCGCATGACGCGGTGACGCCGATCACCACGAACCTCATGGGCACGTTCAAGGACCTCGACTACTTCACATGGGGCCGTGAGATGGACGTGGTCAGCTGGGACAACTATCCGGGCATGGGCATGCCGGCCAGCCGTGTGGCCATGAACCACGACCTCATGCGCGCCGTGGGTGGCGGCAAGCCGTTCATGCTCATGGAACAGACGCCGAACCAGCAGAACTGGTTCCCGTACTGCAAGGTCAAGCGCCCCGGCGAGGTGGCCGCCTTGAGCTGGCAGGCCGTGGCGCATGGCGCCGACACCGTGCAGTTCTTCCAGATGCGCCAGTCGATCGGCGGGTGCGAACGTTTCCATGGCGCCGTGATTGCACACGATGGCACCGAGGACTCCCGCGTGTTCCGCGAGACCGCCGCGCTCGGCGAGGCGCTGGGCAAGGTGGCGCCGCGCATCATGGGATCGAAGGTCCGTGCGCGTGTGGCCGTCATGTTCGACTGGGAGAGCTACTGGTCGCTCGAAGGCTGCGTGGGCCCCACCGCCGGGTTCGCCTACCCGGAGGAGATTCACCGATTCTACCGTGCGTTCAACCGCCGCAACATCGCCGTGGACATCATCCCCAGCACCACGCCCGCCGCCGAACTGGAACGGTACGCCGTCGTGGCGGCGCCCGCGCTCATCATGGTCAAGCCCGGCGTGGCCGAAGCCGTCGAAACGTACGTGCGTGGCGGCGGCCGGTTCATCACCGGCTACATGTCCGGCATCCATGACGAGCATGATCTGGTGATTCCGGGCGGATACCCCGGACCGTTCCGCGCGCTCGCCGGCGTGTGGGCCGAGGAGATCGACGCCATCGCGCCGGGGGAGACGATCCCGGTGCGCTTCGACGGGCGGCAGGCCGGGGAAGCGGCGGTTGCCGGCGGCTCCGATGCCGCGGACGAGACTTCGGGCCATTGCTGCGGGAATTGCACGGTCGGGAATGCCGATGCCGCAGGTGCCGGGAACGCCGGGAATGACGCCAGCGGCGAGATCGTCGCCAGCATCATGCACCTGGAAGGCGCCCGCGTACTTGCCACGTACGGCGGCGACGAGTTCTATGCCGGCACCCCGGCCGTCACTGCGAACGTGTGCGGCAACGGCGAAACCTACTACGTTGGCACCCCGCTGGACGAGCCTGGCATGGACGCGCTGATCCAGCCGATCGTGGACGCGGCGGGACTGACCTCGACCGTGACGCCGGACGGTGTGGAAGTCGCCGAACGATATGCGGACGACGGGCGCACGTTCACGTTCGTCATCAACCTGACCGACCGTGAACAGCACGTCTCGTTGCCCGCGCTGGCCGGTGCCGTCGACCTGCTGTCCGACGGGCGTGAGCTCGCCGCCGACTGCGCGCTGGCCCCCTACCAGGTGGTCGTGGCCGAACGATGAGCGTTGTACTGGCTCCCCTCTCTGAGGGGAGCTGTCAGCGAAGCTGACTGAGGGGAGCATTACACATGACGAACTCCCCTCAGTCTCACTCCGTTCGACAGCTCCCCTCAGAGAGGGGAGCCAGAAACGGTCACGAAAGAATAATTTCAATCTTGTTAAATCGTCGATCAATAAGGGTTGGCAAGACCCGCTAAGCTACTGAACAGAATGTTCACGTTCACGCTGCTGTGGAGATTGAAACGTGAAGGATTCGGTTCGGCGACGAGCTAAGGAGGACACATGGACAGCAAGCGCGTGCTGACATTCGACGTGGGATACCGCTTCATCCGTCATGCCGTGGTGACCGACGGCATGCAGGACGTGCCCTCCGCCTTCGCCACCCCCGCCGAGGACTCCGAAGCGCTGTTCGACGGCATCGCGAACGTGGTCCGCCAGCAGGGCGAATCGTTGGACGGCATCTCGCTGAGCCTGCCCGGATTCGTGGACGTCAAGCGCCAGCGCACCATCACCGGCGGCCCGGTCACCGCGCTGTACAAGCAGAACGTCGGCAAGGAACTGCGTCGTCGACTGGGCGACGATCTGCCCATCTGGGTGGAGAACGATGCGAACTGCGCCGCCATCGCCGAACGGTACGCCGGCAACGCGCGCAAGATGGACGATTTCGTGGTCTTTACCATCACCGACGCCGGCGTGGGCGGCGCGCTGTTCCTGGACGGGCACATCCGCCGCGGCCGCGACTGGCGCGCCGGCGAGCTTGGCATGATGATCACCAACTACCAGACGGAAGGCGCGCGCTCGCTGCATGAATACTCGTCCACGGACACGCTCAACAAGCGATACGCGGCGAAGTTCGGCGGTCCGTCCGAGATCGTGGTGCCCTCCAGCCTGCTGCGCCGCATGGATGACCCGGAAGTGCGTGGCATCGTGGAGGAATGGGCGCAGTACATCGCCGTGGGCATCTACAACGTGGTGGTTTCGCTGGATCCGGAATGCGTGCTGCTCGGCGGCGCCATCTGCCAGGAGACCGCGTTCCTGCCGCTCGTGCAGCGCTCGCTGGAGGAGATCCCGTACTGGAAGGACTTCGCCACGCCCGTCAAGCGCTGCCGCAACGTGAGCTACGCGGGCCTCTTGGGCGCATACTATGCGTTTGTGAATGAAGTGAAGTAGCAGGACGATATCGGATGGCATCGGCCTGCGGCCGATGGATTTTCCCGCAGCCTTGCGGCTGCTTCGCTGCTCTCCTTCCGGCGCTTCGCGCCACCTCCCTCGCCAGAGGGAGGCAGGACCTATACGAACCTTGCTGGGGAGCTGATAACGAAGCCGACTGAAGAATAGTGAGGCAGCCGAAGGTCGCTGGGAATACGGTATCGGGCGTAATACAACCGATACGATTCGGCCGATACCGTTTAGTTCTCGCGGGCCGTCAGGGTGAACGGCAGGAGGCATTGCTTGCTGGCCGGATCGTATTCGGAGGGGTCGCGGAAGCCCTTCCATAGGCTTTCCGGGAAGATCTCGTCGGAGAACGCCATCCATTCCTCCAGCAGGTTCACGGAATGGTCGGCGAGCCAGCGGTATTGCAGGCCGTCCATCGCGGACATCGAGAGCGTATAGAGGTGATAGAACCGCTCCTCGTCGTAGCCGTCCGGCAGGATCCAGTTCATCGATCCGATCTGCTCCCAATTGCGCAGGTGTCGGCCGATGAAGAAGCGGTGGGCGGGATGCGCCGGATTCAGCGCCTCGCCGTTGAGCATCGAGAACAGCTGCACCATTTCCGGGCGCTGCAGGTTGTAGAGCACCACGTTGGTGCAGTAGCGGGGGAAGCAATAGCAGTAGTGGCCGTCGAAATCGGTCACGGTGGAGGTGGTGGCGTTGTACTCGTCCGCCTCGGGCGTATCGTAGCCCTCGGCGAGCACCATGTTGAGCAGTTCGTTCTTCGAACGGATGTAATGGTAGAGCGCCGCCTCGGTGATGCCGATCTCGTCGGCGATGTCCTGCAGGGACATGCCCCAGAAGCCCTTGGAGGCGATGACCTTGACCGCGGCCTGCATGATCTGCAGATGCCGCTCCTCGGGGCTCATACGCTTGCGCTTTTCGAAGGTGGTGCCGGCAGTGGTGTCCCTCACCATGGCCTGATGGGTGGTCCGTGAAGCCGCGGGCCAGCTGCTCTGGTCCTTCAGGAACTGCTCCCATGCTGCGACGGGCATTGGTGACCTCCCTCCTTCGCGGGAATGTGTGCGTTCACATCGTGCAATAGTCTACCGCGAGCGGTGGCGGCGTTGGGATTGGCTGCGATGGCTGAGATCGGCGCCGGATAATCCCAGCCATCGCAGCGAGGGAAGCCGGCGGCGGAGCCGCCTGAGAGGAGCTGGCTCACTGTATGAGCATGTCTCCCCTCAGTCTCATTGCATTCGACAGCTCCCCCCGGCGAGGGGAGCCAGGCCCATACCTATCAATCAGTCGAAAAGACGGCCGAGCCAGTCGATGGCGAGCTTGGGCCAGACCTGGATGCAGGGGAAGATGTTGCCCTTGCCGCCCCACGCGGTCTCCTCGGTGCCGAGTGCAAGGCCGTGGCCGCCTTCGGGGAAGAGATGGGCCTCGACCGGCACATGCGCGGCCTTGCAGGCGGAGACGAGCATCAGGGTGTTCTCCATCGGCACGCAATCGTCGGGCACGGTGTGCCAGGCGAACACGGGCGGGGTCTTGGCGTCGATGTGCTTCTCGATGGAGAGCTTGTCGAGCCAGGCCTGGTCGTCCTTGCGGTCCGGGCCGAGCAGCGCGTCGAAGCTGCCGCGGTGGGCAAGCGGGCCGGAGGTGACGACGGGGTAGCCGAGCATGAGCGCGTTCGGGCGCACCTCGTCCGGGTCGTAGCCGTGGGCCTGTTCGTCCTCGTCGCCGGCGGTGGTGGCGAGATTCGCGGCGAGGTGGCCGCCGGCGGAGAAGCCGATCACGGCGATGCGCTCCGGGTCGGTGTGCCATTCGTCGGCGTGCGTGCGGATGAGACGCATGGCCTCGGCGGCCTCGAGCAGGGCGGTGGGGTAGAGGCTGGGCTTGCAGGAGTAGCGCAGCACGAATGCGTTGTAGCCCGCGCCCACGAATTTGAGGGCGATCGGCTCGGCCTCGCGGTCGGAGGTCATTTCGTAGCCGCCGCCGGGGATGACGAGCACGGCCGGACGCCGGCGGTTCGGATCGACCTCCGGGCTGTTGTCGATGACGTAGCCGGTGAAATGGGCCGGGGTGCCGTCGATGCCGGTGATGGTCTGGTCGATGTATTGCATGGGTTTCCTTTGGGGTGTGTTATGGCTCATCCGCAATTGCGGATGAGCCATCGACTGCGCTTTTCTGGTTCGACTATCGTCGAACCCTCACCTACAAACAATCCACTGGATTGTTTGCTTTACGGTTCGGCCCCTCAATGAGGGGAGCCATAAGCTAAACGGCTGATCAGAACGTGACGCTGACGTTCACGGTAGTCGTGCCTGCGGTCGGGACCGGGACCACGGTGCCGTCGATCGCCTGGCCGTCGACGGTGAGCGTGCGCTGGCCGGTGCGGTCGAGGGTGATGTGGTAGGTCGTGCCGCGGAACACGCGGGTGACGGTCAGGTGGGTGTACTCGGCGGGCAGGTGGGGCTCGATGGCGAGGCCGTCCAGGGTCGGGCGGATGCCGAGGAGGTACTGGGAGACGTCCACGAACGTCCACGCGGCGGTGCCGGTGAGCCAGGAGTTCTTGCCCTCGCCCGGAATCGCGGCCTCGGGGCCGGCGACCATCTGGCAGTAGACGTACGGCTCCACCTTGCGGATGTCGGACTTGTCCTCGAGCCAGGCCGGGCAGTTGCGGCGGTAGACGGCGAACGCCTCCTCGTCGTTGCCGGCCAGGGCGTTGGCGATGGAGACCCACGGGTTGTTGTGGCAGAAGATGCCGCCGTTCTCCTTGTAGCCGCGCGGATAGGTGGAGATCTCGCCGAGTTCGATGCGGTAGGTGGAGTACGCGGGCGCGAGGATCGCGGTGCCCCACTCGCAGGTCAGGCGATCGCGCACGGACTTGAGCGCGGCCTGGGCCTTGCCGTCGTCCAGACCGATGCCGGCCATGACGCACATGCCCTGCGGTTCGATGTAGATCTGGCCCTCGGTGTCGGTGTGCGAGCCGACCGGGCGGGAGTAGGCGTCGTAGGCGCGCACGAACCATTCACCGTCCCAGCCGGCGGTCTTGACGGCCTGGGTCATATCGTCGATGGCGGCGCGGACGTTCGCGGTCTCGGCGGCAACCTCGTCGGCGCTCATGCCGGTCGCCTCGCCGTAGTGGTCGAGGATGTCGGCGTACTGGCCGCCGTAGAGCACGAACATGCCGCCGATGAACACGGATTCGGCCACGCCGGTGTCGTTGTTCTCCACGGTCTGGAAGCTCTCGCCCGGAGTGGCGGAGAAGCAGTTGAGGTTGAGGCAGTCGTTCCAGTCGGCGCGGCCGATGAGCGGGAGCTTGTGCGGGCCGAGGTGGGTCATCGTGAAGTTCGCGGAACGACGCAGGTGCTCGAGCAGCGGGACCTCGGACCCCTCGACGTTGTTGAACGGGACCGGCTCGGTGAGGATCGAGGCGTCGCCGGTCTCGGCCAGGTAGGCGTTCACGCCGGCGATGAGCCACAGCGGGTCGTCGTTGAAGCCGCCGCCGATGTCCGCGTTGCCCTTCTTGGTCAGGGGCTGGTACTGGTGCCAGGCGGAGCCGTCCTCCATCTGGGTGGAGGCGATGTCGATGATGCGCTCGCGGGCGCGTTCGGGCACGAGATGCACGAAGCCGAGCAGGTCCTGGTTGGAGTCGCGGAAGCCCATGCCGCGGCCCATGCCGGACTCGTAGTAGGACGCGGAGCGGGACATGTTGAACGTGACCATGCACTGGTACTGGTGCCAGATGTTGACCATGCGGTCGAGCTTGTCGTCGCCGGACTCGACGCTGTAGATGCTCAGCAGGCCGTTCCAGTAGTCCTTGAGCTCGGCGAGCGCGGCTTCGACCTTGACGGTCGTGTCGAAGCGGGCGAACAGCTCGTGCGCGGGCTTCTTGTTGATGATGCCGACCTTGGCCGGGTCGTCCGGGGCCTCCCACTTCTGGTCGTTCGGCACCTCGATGTAGCCGAGCGTGAACACCAGCGACTTGGTCTCGCCGGGGGCGAGCGTCAGGCGCACGCGGTTCGCGGCGATCGGGTACCAGCCGTGGGCCACGGAATCGTGGGCCTTGCCCTCGGCGATGACCTGCGGGGTGTCCCAGCCGTTGAACTGGCCCAGGAACTCGTCGCGGCTCGTGTCGAAGCCGACGACCGGCGCGTTCACGCCGAAGAATGCGTAGTGGTTGCGGCGTTCCTTGAACTCGGTCTTGTGGTAGAGCAGGGTCGCGTCCTCGAGACGCTCGACCTCGACCTCGCCGGTGGACAGGTTGCGCTGGAAGTTGCTGGAGTCGTCCACCGCGTTCCACAGGCACCATTCGACCAGTCCGGTCACGTCCACGGTCTTCGGGGCGCCGTTGATGTTGGTGATGTCGAGGCGGTTGATCTCGGCCGCGGTGTGCAGCGGGACGAATGCGGTCAGTTCGGTGCGGATGCCGGCCTTGGTGGCCTCGAAGACGGTGTAGCCGATGCCATGGCGGCACTTGTAGCTGTCAAGCGGGGTCTTGACGGGCAGGAAGGTGGGGGAGAAGGTCTCGACCGGCGTGGCGTCCTGGCCCTCGCCGCTCATGACGCTCACGTAGTAGTTGCGCGCGCCGTTGTCGAACGGGACGTTGTTGTAACGGTAGCGGGTGATGCGGCGCAGCTTGGCGTCCTTGTAGAACGAGTAGCCGCCGCCGGTGTTCGAGATCAGCGAGAAGAAGTCCTCGTTGCCCAGGTAGTTGATCCACGGCAGGGGCGTCGCGGGGGTCTCGATCACGTACTCGCGGTTCGCATCATCAAAATGACCGTATCGCATGGGTTTCCTTTCGGCTGCTTCGTTGCTGCTGTGGCGCCGGCGGAGCCTTTCCGCGGTGCCGTGCATCTGTGCGTACGAGACCAGCATAGCACTTATTTATAAGGTTATAAATAAGGCGTGTGCGAGACGTGCTTGCGGTTGACGAATGCGCACGGGCGGTGGGCGGAGCCGGGTTGCCGGGGTGGCTGCGATGTCGACAAGCCGTGAGTGGCGCGAGGCGGAGGCGGCGTGTACCGCCATGCTTGCGGTCTTTTCAGTGCGGAAGAGGGTGCCTTCTATGGCGAAAGGACCGTCAATCGCGACGTCCGCGGTCTTTTCGGTACAGAAGACCTCCGTTCCTGTACTGAAAGGACCGCGAATGCCTGGATTTGAGGTCTTTTCGGTACAGAAGACGGTCATTTCTATGCGGAAAAGACCTCTGGAAGGTGGATTTGCATCCAGGATCTGATGGCATGGTGGTTCTGAACAAATTTCGACCACCGTCAACCTTGATGCCTTGTGGAGTGAAAGTGTGATTTGCGTCACGTTGCGCGATGGTTGTGAGCGTTAACAACGAACCGATGTCGGAAAATGGTCGGAATTGTGCGGTTCTTCGTGGGATGACGGGTTTGCCTTGGTCGGTATCGGGGGTATGGTGACACCCATGATTATTGCTTTGAAGGCTGCAGTGCCGCAGCTGCCGAGAACCAACGATGCCGCCGAGCAGGTGGTGGCCGTGGCCGAGACCGACTCGACCAACGCGCTCGCCGCGCGCATGATCGCCGACGGCACGATGCCGCTCGCCCCGACGCAGGACGGCACGCCCGCCATCGCCGTGGTGGCCGCCGACCGCCAGACCGCCGGACGCGGCCGCAACGGACATACGTGGGTGAGCCAGCCCGGCCGATCCTCCACGATCTCCTATGCCGTGAGGTTGCCGCGTGCGCTCGCCACCGACGGGACGCTCAACGGCTGGCTGCAGATGATCGCCGGACTGGTCACGCTGGACGCGCTCAACGGCGCGATGCGGGAATTCGGCGCCGAGCCGGACCATCCGGATTCGCTGCTGGAGCTCAAGTGGCCCAACGACATCTTCTGCCATGGCCTCAAACTGGGCGGACTGCTGTCCGAACTGGTACTGCTGCCTGAAACGGCGGGCGCGGACGGCGATGCCGATGGCGACGTCGCCATCGTGTTCGGCGTGGGCCTGAATCTCATGCTCGGCGCATGCCGCCTGCCCACGCCGCAGTCCACGTCGCTGCAGCTGCATGTGCACGACCTGCCCGCGTTCGGCGACCTGCGCGACGCCGTGGCCGCTCGCGAGGTGGCCGGCTTCCGTGAACGGCTGGCCAAGTTCGTGGCCGACCCGCACGGTCAGGCCGAACTGCTGCGCGAGGAGATGAAGGCCGTGTGCTGGGCGCGCGGACGCCAGGTCGAGGCTCACTTCACGGACGGATCCACGCTGACCGGCGAGGCGATCGGTCTCAACGAGGACGCCTCGCTGATCCTGCGCACCCCCCGACGGGATCGATCACACCGTGCGCACCGCGGACGTGGGTGTGCTGTAACAGACGTCGTCGGCGTCACGGTTGCCGCCGACGATCAGAGGAAAGAAAGAGAGATGGTTCGGGCCGCCCGGCGTATGCTGCATGGGCGGCCCGAATCATGAGATGAGGCGTTTTCGATGCGGCTCGGTGTGACTCGATGTGGCCTCAGCGGACTAGCCTGCTCAGTCCGGAAGCGGCCAGTGCGGCCACCACGGCCTTGACGATGTCACCGGCGACAAAGGCCATCGAGGCCAGCGCGACCGTGGCCAGCGGCACGCCCGTGAGCGCGGACTGTACGGTGATGCCGAAGAAGTACACCACCGCGACGCCGCCCACGAGGGCCGCCAGCAGATAACGGCCGGCGGTGAGCGCCGTGCGCGCGGCGGAGGAAAGGTCGGCCTTGCCGCGCAGCAGCGCGATGACGATGATGCCCGGAACCAGGCCGAACAGGAAGCCTGCGCTCGGGCCGACCAGCGCCATCGTGGAGGCGCCGCCCGCGAACACCGGCAGTCCCAGCGCGCCGGCGGCCAGATACAGCGCCGCGGCGGAGGAGGCCTGACGCCACGGCAGCATGAGACCGGCCAGCATCACCACGAAGGTCTGCAGCGTGATGGGCACCGGAGTGCCGGGAACCGGGATTTCGCCGGCCGCGGCCGCCAGCCACAGCAGCGCGGCGAACAGCACCGGCTTCCAGGATGCGGCCGCGATGCGGCGGACGGGCGAGATTGCGGAGGCGGCGGGTGCCGCGGTGTGCGAAGTCTGCATGATGTGTGATTCCCCTTTTGCGATGATGGATGTTCCGCGATGTGAGACGCGATGATTGCCTGAGTTGTGGCTCCCCTTTCCTCCGAAAGGGGGCCGTCGCTGGCGGCGGCCGAGGGGAGCCGGGATGGCGATGGAGCCTTCCCCCAACGATTGCCATCGTAGGGATGTTCGATTTCGTGCGGTTTCGTGCCAAGGTACAAAAATGTCGATCCCCGTTTGTCGCAAGTTGACGAATAAACCATTTACTGTCAACTTGCGAAGTGCGGGGAAGAGTGGTTTAAAAATGGCGTGATTTCAACGTTTTGACATCAGCTAGATTACGGTTACGTCGGCGAAACCTACGCGCTCGTTTGTTGCTAGCCTACAAAAGCCCATGAAACGTTTTGTGCGAACGGGTCTTGTCCCGGCCGTCGAAGCGCGCAAGAATTTGACGATATGGCTCAATCTGTCAAAAAACTGCTGATCGCGAACCGCGGCGAGATCGCGCTGCGCGTGGTGCGCACGGCCAAGGAGATGGGGATCAAGACCGTGGCCGTCTACGCCGAACAGGACCGCGACGGCCGCTATGTGGACATGGCCGACGAGGCGTACCTGCTCTCTGGCGACACCTACAAGGACACGTATCTCAACGAGGACCTGCTCATCGACATCCTGCACCGCACCGGTGCGGACGCCGTGCACCCAGGCTACGGGTTCCTCTCCGAAGTGCCGAGCTTCGCGCAAAAGGTCGAGGCCGCCGGCGCCGTCTGGGTGGGCCCGCACCACACCGCGCTCGTGGACCTCGGCGACAAGATCACCGCACGCCGCGTGGCCCTGCGCGCCAAGGTGCCGCCGGTGCCCGGCCTGTCCGAACCGGTCGAGGACATGCGCACGCTGCTCGACTTCGCGCACACCCACGGCTACCCGATCATGATGAAGCGCACCGACGGCGGTGGCGGCCACGGCATCACCGTGGTCCACGACGACGAGGAGCTGCGCCGCTTCTACACCAACCACGACGCGCTCCAGGGCGGCGATCTCAAGGAATACTTCATCGAGAAGTTCATCGACAAGGCCCGCCACGTCGAGACCCAGTCCGGCCGCGACTCCCACGGCGACTTCACCGTCTACTCCACCCGCGACTGCTCGTTGCAGCGCCGCAACCAGAAGCTCGTGGAGGAGGCCCCCGCCCCCTTCCTGCCCCAGGAGATCACCGACACGCTCGTGGAATACTCCCGTCGCCTGTTCACCACCGTGGACTACGTGGGTCTGGGCACCTGCGAATTCATGGTGACGCCCAACGGCAAGGTCTACTTCCTCGAGGTCAACCCGCGACTGCAGGTCGAGCACACCGTCTCCGAGGAGGTCAGCGGCCTCGACTTGGTGCGCGAACAGCTCGTCATCGCCTCCGGCGGCACGCTCACCCCGGCCCCCGAACCGCGCGGCCACAGTTTCGAACTGCGCATCACCAGCGAGGACCCGGCCAAGAACCTGACCCCGGGCGCCGGCACGCTGGAACGCATCCAATGGCCCGCAGGCCCCGGCGTGCGCATCGACACCGGCGTGGAACAGGGCGACACTATCTCCCCGAAATTCGATTCGATGATGGGCAAGGTGATCGTCACCGCGCAGGACCGCGCCGCCGCCGTGGCCCGCGTGCGCCGCGTGCTCGACGAACTCGTGATCGAGGGCGTGCCCACGCCGATCCCGCTGTTCAAGGAGATCTTCCGCAACGACGACTTCACCGCCGAGCATGGCCACCCGTTCGCCGTATCCACCAAATGGCTGGAGCGCACGTACCTCAACCGCGAGCCCGATTCCGCCCGTGCCGGACAGCCCGCGTCCCTCGCCGGTGCGGTGACTGGCACGGCCGGCGCGGCGTCGGGTGCCGCGGAAGCCGAGAAGGACCGCACCGAGACGTTCGTCATCGAGATGAACGACCGTCGCGTCAAGCTCACCGTGCCGCTCGACATCGTGGAGAACATCACCGGCTCCGCCCGCGCCCGCGGCGCCAAGCGCCCCACCCAGCCGTTGCGCGGGGCCGGCCTGCACAACGTGGCCGCGACCGGCCAGAGCGCGAACGACGGCGCCAAGTCCGGCGTCATCGCCTCGCCGATGCAGGCCGTGGTCACGCGCATCAACGTGTCCGAAGGCCAGCAGGTGGCCAAGGGCGACCTGCTCGTGGTGCTCGAATCCATGAAGATGGAGAACTACGTGTACGCGCCGGCGGCCGGCGAAGTGACCAAGATCTTCGTCGGGCCCGCTGATGGCGTGGAAGCCGGCGACACCCTCGTGACCTTGGACGTGACCAAGAAGGAGGCGACCAAATGACCGACATCATGGATTCGCCGGCCGTCAAGGCGGCGGTGCGCTCGGCCGCGGCCGGTGCCGGCGCGGGAACGGGAGCAGATCCGGCAGTCGCGGGCGATGCGCGCAACACCGCCGCACACGGCTCCTCCGACCCGGCGCAGCCCTCGGCCCACCAGCCCCTGAGAGCCGCCGTGGTCCGCGCCGCCGAGCTGGCCCGAGCCGCCGAGGAGCGCGCCCGCGACAAGCAGCACGCCAAAGGCAAGAAGACCGCGCGCGAGCGCCTCGACATGCTCTTCGACACCGGGACTTTCGAGGAGATCGGCCGCTTCCAGGGCGGCAACATCGCCGCCGGCAACGCGGGCGCGGCCGTCATCACCGGCTTCGGCCTGGTCTACGGGCGCAAGGTGGCCGTCTACGCGCAGGACTTCTCCGTCAAGGGCGGCACGCTCGGCACCGCGGAAGGCGAGAAGATCTGCCGTCTCATGGACATGGCCATCGACCTCAAGGTGCCGATCGTGGCCATCGTGGATTCCGGCGGCGCGCGTATCCAGGAAGGCGTGGCCGCGCTCACCCAGTACGGCCGCATCTTCCGCAAGACCTGCGAGGCCAGCGGATTCGTGCCGCAGCTGAGCCTGATCCTCGGGCCCTGCGCGGGCGGCGCGGTCTACTGCCCGGCCCTGACGGACCTCATCATCATGACCCGCGAGAACTCGAACATGTTCGTCACCGGACCGGACGTGGTCAAGGCGGCCACCGGCGAGACCATCTCCATGGCGGACCTCGGCGGCGGCGAGGTGCACAACCGCGTCTCCGGCGTGGCCCACTACCTCGGCGAGGACGAGTCGGACGCCATCGACTACGCGCGCACCGTGCTCGCCTACCTGCCCTCCAACGCCGAAAGCCAGCCGCCCGTCTACGCCTACGCCGCCACCCGCGCCGAACGCGACACGGCCAAGCGACTCGCCCGGATTGTGCCCGCCAACGAACGCCAGCCCTACGACATGCTCGACGTGATCCGCTGCATCGTGGACTACGGCGAATTCGTGCAGGTCCAGGAACTCTTCGGCGCCTCCGCGCTCGTGGGATTCGCCTGCATCGACGGGCATCCGGTGGGCGTCGTGGCCAACCAGCCGAACATCCGGGCCGGCATCCTGGACGTCGACTCGTCCGAGAAGGTGGCCCGGTTCGTGCGCCTGTGTGACGCCTTCAACCTGCCCGTGGTCACGCTCGTGGACGTGCCCGGATACAAGCCCGGAAGCGACCAGGAGCACGCCGGCATCATCCGCCGCGGTGCCAAGGTGATCTACGCCTACGCCAACGCGCAGGTGCCGCTCGTGACCGTGGTGCTGCGCAAGGCGTTCGGCGGCGCATACATCGTGATGGGCTCCAAGGCCATCGGCGCGGACCTCAACTTCGCGTGGCCCAGCTCGCAGATCGCCGTGCTCGGTGCGGCCGGCGCGGTGAACATCATCCACCGGCACGACCTGGCCAAGGCCAAGGCCGCCGGGCTGGACGTGGAGGCGCTGCGGGCCAAATACATCAAGGAATACGAGACCAGCACGGTCAACGCGAACCTCTCGCTCGAAATCGGGCAGATCGACGCGATGATCGACCCGGAGCAGACCCGCGAGGTGATCGTCGAATCCCTCGCCACGCTCGCCACCAAGCGTCGCGTGAAACGCACCCCCAAACACCACGGCAACCAGCCGCTGTAGCGCGGCGGAGCGACAGGGGGAATGCAATTCGGCTCCCCTCGCCGAGGGGAGCTGGCCGCGAAGCGGACTGAGGGGAGCCTATCCGAGATAGCCGTCACCTCGTCGCTCCCCTCAGTCGCCGACGGCGACAGCTCCCCTCAGAGAGGGGAGCCGGAATTAGCCCCACCAAAACCTTCCCAATACGTCAACCAATCCACCAACACAAGGAACACCAATGACCACCTTCTTCCTCAACCGCCTGGCCGTTGAGCCGCACGCGCTCGCCTTCGCCGGACAGTCCACCCCGTGGCCGGTCGCGCTCGCCGACCAGACCACCGATCCGAGCCTCGACAAGGCCCTGCATGCCCACGTCGAGGCCGCAAGCCGTCTGCTCGCCCCCGTGGCCGCCGACCTGCTCGCCACCACCGGTCGCCCGGTGGACCTGTTCGGCTTCACCCCGAACCCCGCCCGTCTCGGTGCCGCGGCCGACGCCACCGCCTCCGTGGAAGGCGTGGCTCTGACCCAGCTCGGTGCCCTGCTCGACCTCGAGCACTTGGGATACACGCTCGCCGAGGCCAAGCCGGCCGCCGTGCTCGGCCACTCCCAAGGCGTGCTCGCCGTCCACATGGCCCGCTCCATCGAATCCGCCGGCTCCATCGAGGCCGCGGCCCCCACGCTGGACGAGATCCTGGCCATCGCTGCCCTGATCGGTGCCGCCGGCACCCGCCGCGTGCGCGAACTGGGTCTGGCCCCCAAGTACGGCGAGGCCAGCCCGATGCTCTCCGTCAAGGGCGCCACACTCGCCCAGGTCAAGGCGCTCATCGCCCGTGTGGCCGGCTCGAACCACGCCCGCGGCCCGATCTCCGTCGCCGTGACCAACTCGGACAACCACCACGTGCTCTCCGGCTATCCGGAGGACCTGGCCGCCTTCGCCCTCGAAACCGAGCGCGAGCACAAGCACCAGGCCAAGCTGCGCGAAGAGAAGCTGCACGGCGGCACCGTGTTCGACCCCACCCTCGAATACCTCGAAGTCACCCTGCCGTTCCACTCCCCGCTCATGGCCGAGGCCGTGGACCAGACCGTCTCCTGGGCCGCCGCCTGCGGCTTCGACCAGGACCGCACCCGCGCACTCGCCGAAGAGGTGCTGCTCAACCACGTGGACTGGAACGCCCGCGTCAAGGCCCTGCTTGACCAGGTGGACGACCCGGCCAAGCTGTGGATCGTTGATCTGGGCCCCGGCAACACCCTGGGCAAGCTGGTCGGCAACGTCGTGCAGGGCACCGGCGTGGGCGTGGTGGAGGCCACGACCCTCGCCGAACGCGCCGCACTGTCCACGCTGGAGGGCGAACCCGAACGCACCCAGAACTGGAAGGCCTTCGCCCCGCGCGTGATTGCCACCCCGGCCGGCGACAAGCTCGTCACCAAGTTCTCCCGTCTCACCGGCAAGCCGCCGGTGCTGCTGCCCGGCATGACCCCCACCACCGTGGACCCGGAGATCGTGGCCGCGGCCGCCAATGCCGGCTACTGGGCCGAACTCGCCGGCGGCGGCCAGGTGACCGCCGAGGTGTTCGACCGCCACGTGGCCGCGTTGGAGGAGCAGCTGGAGGAAGGCCGCACGGTCGAATTCAACGCCATGTTCATGGACCGCTACCTGTGGAACCTGCAGTTCGGCTCCTCCCGCATCGTGCCCAAGAAGCGCGCGTCCGGCGCGCCCATCGACGGCGTGGTGGTCTCCGCCGGCATCCCCGAACTCGACGAGGCCGTCTCCCTCATCAAATCCCTGCAGTCCGACGGTCTGCCGTACGTGAGCTTCAAGCCCGGCACCGTGGACCAGATCCGTCAGGTGGTCGCGATCGCCAAGGCCGTGGCACCCACCGTCATCATGATTCAGGTGGAGGGCGGCGAGGCCGGCGGCCACCACAGCTGGGAGGCCCTGGACGACCTGCTGGCCGCCACCTACGCCGACGTGCGCGCCTGCGAGAACCTGGTGCTCGTGGCCGGCGGCGGCATCGGCACCCCCGAACGCGCCGCCGACTACATCTCCGGCCAGTGGGCCCGCGCCTACGGCCTGCCCGACATGCCGGTGGACGGCGTGCTCGTGGGCACCGCCGTGATGACCGCCAAGGAGGCGCACACCAGCCCCGAGGTCAAGCAGCTGCTCGTCAAGACGCCCGGCATCCCGGCCGCTTCCGTTGGTGCGCCCGATTCCGCCGGTGACGCCACCGCCGACCCGTTCGCCCCGCAGGCCGCCCACTGGGTGCCCTCCGGCAGGTCCGTGGGCGGCGTCTCCTCCGGCCTGAGCCACCTGCACGCGGACATCTACGAACTCGAGAACTCCTCCGCCGCCTGCGGCCGCCTGCTCGTGCGTGTCATGAAGCACCCCGAGGAGCTGGAATCTCGCCGCGCCGAAATCATCGAGGCCCTGAATAAGACCGCCAAGCCCTACTTCGGCGACCTCGCCTCCATGACCTACCTCGACTGGGCCAAGCGCTTCGCCGCGCTCGCCTACCCGTGGGCCGACCCCACCTACGCCGACCGCTTCCAGCACCTGCTCCAGCGCATCGAGGCCCGCGTCAACGCCAAGGACTCCGGCGAGTTCGCCTCCCGACTGTTCGCCGCCTCTGACGCATCCGCCGAAAGCGCCGCAGCCGCAGGCCTGCTGACCCGCGACGACATCCTCAAGGCCCCGGCCCCGGCGCTCGCCAAGCTTGCCGAGGCCTACCCCGAGACCGCCGAACTCACGGTGGTCCCCGCCGACGTGGCCTGGTTCCCGGTGCTTGTGCGCGAATACCCCAAGCCCATGCCGTTCGTGCCGGTCATCGACAACGACCTGCTGCGCTGGTGGGGCCAGGACCAGCTCTGGCAGTCCGAGGACCCGCGCTATTCCGCCGATTCCGTGCGCGCCATCCCCGGCCCGATCTCCGTGGCCGGCATCACCACCGTGGACGAGCCGGTCGCCGACATCCTCGGCCGCTTCGAGCATGCCGCCATCGAGCGCGTCAAGACCGCCAAAACCGAGGAGCCGCAGGCGTTCGCCGCACTCGGCGACGCCGCGAACGCCGAGGACTTCATCCGCAAGTCCCCGAACATCTCCTGGGTGGGCCACATCACCGACAACCCCGCCTATGGCACCGCACTGGGCGACGAGCACTACGAGATCCGCGCGTTCGACGCCACGGCCGGCAAGTACGACCTTGACATCCATCTCGACACCTACTGGGACAACGATCCGGACGGCGGCTTCTCCAAGCACGCCGTGCGCGACATCGTCATCCCGCTCATCGTGGACGGCACCGAACCCGGCCGCGTGCCGGTCGTGGACCGCGAGCGCCTGATCCCGGACGTCTACGCGATGCTCGCCGCCACCGCCGGCATCGGCAACACCGCCATCACCGGCGACAAGCTCGACGCCATGCCCGAGATCACGCCCGCCGAGGGTCGCGTGTTCGGCGAGGCGCACACCACCTACACGCTGTCCGCCAACCTCGGCTTCGACCACGAGGCGGCCACCGGCGGCGCCCTGCCCGCCACTCTGCAGCCCAGCCGCATCGCCCCCGATGCGCTGGTCGGCCCCGCCTGGCCCGCGATCTACGCGGCGCTCGGTTCGGTCTCCGTCAACGGTTACCCGGTCATCGAAGGCCTGCTCAACGCCGTCCACCTCGACCATCTCATCGAGCTGGAGGTCAGCGAGGAGGACCTGCTCAAGCACACCGGCGAGACCATCGCCCTCACCTCCTGGGCCGAGGACTACTTCGAATCCGCCTCCGGCCGCGTGGTGACCATCCACGTGATCCACACCGCCGCCGACGGCACGCTGTTGGCCCGCGAAACCGAGCGTTTCGCCATCCGCGGCCGCGTCTACTCCGACGCGCTTCCGGCCGACGCCCCCGAATTCGGCGACGCCTCGCACGACGAGATCGAGCCCACGCCGCGCCGTCTGCTGCGCCGCGTGAAAGTCACCGCCCCCGGCGACATGACCGCCTTCGCACGCACCTCCGGCGACTTCAACCCGATCCACACCTCCACGCGCGGTGCCCGCATCTCCGGTCTCAAGGCCCCGCTCGTGCACGGCATGTGGCTGTCCGCCACCGCCCAGCACGCCGTGCAGGCCGTCGACGAGAAGGGCGCCCACTACGAGATCGCCGGCTGGACCTACAACATGTACGGCATGGTCCAGCTCAACGACCAGGTGGAGATCTCCGTGGAGCGCGTGGGCAAGGTGCGCCACGGCGGCATGACCCTCGAGGTCACCTGCCGCATCGACGGCCAGCTCGTCTCCCGCGGCACCGCACTGGTCCGCGCCCCGCGCGCCGCCTTCGTCTACCCCGGCCAGGGCATCCAGAAGCAGGGCATGGTCCTGGACGAGCGCGCCAAGTCCGCCGCCGCCCGCGACGTGTGGGAACGCGCCGACAAGCTGACCCGCTCCAAGCTCGGCTTCTCGATCATCGGCCTCGTGCGCGATAACCCCAAGGAACTCACCGCCAACGGCATGACCTACCGCCACCCCGAAGGCCTGCTCAACCTGACGCAGTTCACGCAGGTGGCGCTCGCCACCGTGGCCTTCGCCCAGACCGCCCGCCTGCGCGAGGCCGGCGCGGACATCTGGCCCGCCTACTTCGCCGGCCATTCGCTCGGCGAATACAACGCGCTGTCCGCGTTCGCCGGCGTGATTCCGCTGGAGACCGTGCTCGAGCTCGTGTTCCATCGCGGCTCGACCATGCACCACCTCATCGACCGCGACGCCCAGGGCCGCTCCAACTACCGCATGGGCGCCCTGCGTCCGAACCAGTTCGGTGTGGACGACGCGCACGTCAAGGAATATGTGGAGTCCGTGGCCGAGAAGAGCGGCGAGTTCCTGCAGATCGTCAACTACAACCTCGCCGGCCAGCAGTACGCCATCGCCGGCACCATCGCGGGCCTCAAGGCCCTGAAGGCCGACGCCGCCCGCCGTGTGGCCGAATACGGCGGCAAGCCGGCGTTCATGCTGGTGCCCGGCATCGACGTGCCGTTCCACTCCACACTGCTGCGCAAGGGCGTGCCGGAGTTCCGCGACAAGCTCGACGCGCTGCTGCCGCAGCACATCGACTACCGCGGTCGTCTGGTGGGCCGCTACATCCCGAACCTGGTGGCCGTGCCGTTCGAGATGACCCGCGAATTCGCCGCGAAGATCCTCGACGTAGTGCCCTCCGAACGCATCCGCGAGGCCCTGGAGAACCCGGAGGTGTGGGATTCCTACGCCGCGGACGACCAGAAGCTCGGCCGACTGCTCCTGACCGAACTGCTCTCCTGGCAGTTCGCCTCCCCGGTGCGCTGGATCGAGACCCAGGCGCTGCTCTTCGGCAAGCGCGAGCAGGGCGGTCTCGGTGTCGAGGAATACGTGGAGGTCGGCCTCGGCAACGCACCGACCCTCGCCAACCTCGGTGCCAAGACCCTGCGTCTGCCCGAATTCGCCGGCAGCGACACCGTGGTCTACAACGTGGGCCGCGACGAAGGCCGCGTGTACATGACCGATTCGGACTCCCTCGTGCCCGAGGAAGACGACGATTCGTCGGAGACCGCGGCACCGGTGGAGGCCGCGCCGGCCGGCGGCTCCGCCGTCGCCAAGCTCGGCTCGGCCGCTGCTGCTTCGGCTCCCCTCGCTGAGGGGAGCTCCCGCGCAGCGGGTGAGGGGAGCCCCGCCACATCGGCTGTTGTTCCGGCTCCCGCTCCTGCCGCCGCGCCGGCCGGCCCGGTCGCCGACCTGCCCTTCAAGGCCTCCGACGCCATCGGCGTGCTCATGGCCTACTCCGCCAAGGTGCGCCTTGACCAGATCGGCAGCAACGACACCACCGACACCCTGACCAACGGCGTCTCCTCGCGACGCAACCAGCTGCTCATGGACATCAGCTCCGAGCTGGGAGTCGCCAGCGTGGACGGTGCCGCCGAAGCCACGCTCGTGCAGCTCGCGCAGATCGTGAACAAGGCCGCCCCGAACTACAAGCCGTTCGGCGCCGTGCTCTCCGAAGCCCTGCGCGACCGTCTGCGCGCGCTCTTCGGCGCCGCCGGCGTCAAGCAGCAGTACATCCGCGACCGCGTGACCAACGTCTGGCAGCTCGGCGAAGGCTGGGTGGCCAGCGTGCTCGCCGCGCTCCTGCTCGACACCCGCGAGGGCTCCAGCTCCCGCGGCGGCGACCTCGCCAAGCTGCCCACCCAGGCCGTGCAGTCCAAGGCCGAGGCGGACAAGCTCATCGACGCCGCTGTCCAGGCCGTCGCCCAGTTGAAGGGCGTCACTGTGGCCCTGCCCACCGCGGGTGGTGCGGCCGGCGGTGCGGTGGTCGACTCCGCCGCGCTCGACGCCTTCGCCGAGAAGGTCACCGGCTCCAACGGCGTGCTCGCCGCCACCGCCCGCTTCGTGCTGGGCGAACTCGGCGTGGCCGCTCCGGCCCCCGCCGAGGAGGAGGACGAGAACGCCGCCGTGGTGGCCGCCGTCGAGGCCGAGCTCGGCTCCGACTGGCCCAAGCAGGTCGAGCCCCGCTTCGACGCCAACAAGGCCATCCTGTTCGACGATCGCTGGGCCTCCGCCCGCGAAGACCTCGCCCGCGCCTACTACGGCAACGATCCGGCCGCCCTGAACGGCAGCTTCATCGGCCTTGGCAAGACCATTGCCGACGAAGCGCAGTGGTTCGCCGGCCAGCTCTCAGCCGAGGGCTTTCCCGCTTCGGCTCCCCTCGTTGAGGGGAGCTCCCGCGCAGCAGGTGAGGGGAGCGACGCCGACGACCTCAAGACCGCCTTCCAGAAGGTCGCCTCCGAGGCCCTCGAACCCGCTACCTCCAACCCCGCCGCCTCCCGCTTCGCGAACGACATCGCCATCGTGACCGGCGTGAGCCCGAACTCCATTGCCGCGCAGGTGGTCGAAGGCCTGCTTGCGGGCGGCGCCACCGTGGTGGCCACCTCGCACAGCTTCAAGCCGTCCATCAAGGCCTGGGCCAAGCGGGCCTACCGCGAGCACGCCACCGGCGACGCCAGGCTGTGGCTGGTCCCGGCCAACCTCTCCAGCTACCGCGACGTGGATGCGCTGGTCGATTGGGTGGGCCATGAGCAGAAGAAGACCTCCGGTGCCACCACCACCGTGCTCAAGCCCGCCTACGAGCCGACCCTGTTCTTCCCGTTCGCGGCACCGCCGGTGCACGGCACCTTGGCCGATGCCGGCGACCTGTTCGAGTCGCAGGCCCGCCTCATGCTGTGGGGCGTGGAACGCGCCATCGCCGGCTTCTCGAAGATCGGCGCTGACACCAACGTGCAGCACAAGCTCCACGTGGTGCTGCCTGGCTCCCCGAACCGTGGCGTGTTCGGCGGCGACGGCGCCTATGGCGAGGTCAAGAGCGCCTTCGACGCCATCGTCAACCGTGCCCGCGCCGAGCGCGACGCCTGGTCCGACCGCGTCACCTTCGCCCACCCGAAGATCGGCTGGGTGCGCGGCACCGGTCTCATGGGCGGCAACGACCCGCTGGTCGACGTGGTGGAGCGTCACGGCATTCACACCTATTCCACCGCGCAGATCGCGGCCAAGCTGCTCGACCTGTGCACCGCGGAATCGCGTACGGAAGCCGTCAAGCACCCGCTCGACGTGGACCTGACCGGCGGCCTCGGCTCCGAGCCCATCGACATCAAGGCGCTTCGAGCCGAAGCCCAGGCCGATGCCGAGAAGGCCTCCGCCGAGTTCACCTCGGCTCCCCTCGCTGAGGGGAGCTCCCGCGCAGCGGGTGAGGGGAGCGGCGAATCCGCCGTCACCCTCAAGGCCCTGCCCACACCCATCGTCACCAAGCAGGCCGCGGTCGACCTCGCCGACTGGCAGAACGTCACCGCCCGACCGGAGGACGAGATCGTCATCGTCTCCGTCGGCGAACTGGGCCCGTGGGGTTCCGGCCGTACGCGCGCCGAAGCCGAACTCGGCATCCATCCGGACGGCGAAGTCGACCTGAGCGCCGGCGCCGTGCTCGAACTGGCGTGGAACATGGGCCTGCTGACCTGGCAGGACAGCCCGAAGCCCGGCTGGTACGACGCCGACGGCAACCTGGTGCCCGAGGAGGACATCGCCGAGCGCTACCACGACGAGGTCGTGGCCCGCTCCGGCATCCGCCCGTTCGAGACCGGCATGGGCTCCGACTACCAGGACGGCGCCGATGAGGAGGAGGCCGAGGTCTTCCTGGACCACGACGTCACCTTCTCCGTGCCGAACGAGGACGTCGCCCGCGAATACGTCAAGCTGGACGCCAAGCACACCACCATCGCCCCGGACGCCGAATCCGGCGAATGGAACGTGACCCGTCACGCCGGTTCGATGATCCGCGTGCCGCGCCGTGCCACCATGACCCGTACGGTCGGCGGCCAGTTCCCGACCGGCTTCGACCCGACCCGTTGGGGCATCCCGGCCTCGATGGTGGGCGACGTGGACGAGATCGCGTTGTGGAACATCGTCACCACCGTGGACGCCTACCTCTCCGCCGGATTCACCCCGGCCGAGATCCTGCAGGCCATCCACCCCTCGCTGGTGGCCTCCACGCAGGGCACCGGCTTCGGCGGCATGCGTTCCATGCGCAAGCTCTACCTCGACCGCTTCCTCAACCACGAGATCCCGACCGACATCCTGCAGGAGGCGCTGCCGAACGTGGTAGCCGCGCACGTCATGCAGTCGTACATCGGCGGCTACGGCAACATGATCCAGCCCGTCTCCGCCTGCGCCACCGCCGCGGTCTCCCTCGAGGAGGGCGTCGACAAGATCGCCCTGGGCAAGGCCGACTTCGTGGTCACCGGCGCGATCGACGACATCGGCGTGGAATCGGTGATCGGCTTCGGCAACATGAACGCCACCGCCAACTCCGCCGAGATGTACGGCAAGGGCATCGACGCGCGGTTCTTCTCCCGTGCGAACGATCGCAGGCGCGGCGGCTTCCTGGAATCCCAGGGCGGCGGCACGATCCTCGTGACCCGCGGCGACATCGCCCTGAAGCTCGGCCTGCCGGTCGCGGCCGTGGTCGGCTTCATCCACAGCTACGCCGACGGCGCGCACACCTCGATTCCGGCCCCCGGTCTCGGCGCTTTGGCGGCCGGCCTCGGCGGACGCAAGTCGAAGCTGGTGCGTGACCTGGCCGCGCTCGGCGTCACGGCGGACGACATCGCCGTGGTTTCCAAGCACGACACGTCCACCAACGCCAACGACCCGAACGAATCCGAACTGCACAACACGCTGGCCCACGCCATCGGCCGCACCGACGGCAACCCGCTGTTCGTGATCTCGCAGAAGACGCTCACCGGTCACGCCAAGGGCGGCGCCTGCATCTTCCAGGTCAACGGACTGACCCAGCTGTTCAAGTCCGGCGTGATTCCGGCCAACGCGGCCCTCGACTGCGTGGACCCGAAACTGGAGCGCGACGACCACATGGTCTGGGTCAGGAAGCCCCTGCGCATCGGCGGCGGCGAGGATGCATACGGTCGCGTGACGGCGGGTCGTCCGGTCAAGGCCGGACTCGCCACCTCGCTCGGTTTCGGACACGTGTCCGGCTTCGTGGCGTTGGTGCATCCGGGCGCCTTTGAGGCCGCCGTGGCCAAGGCCGACGGCGAGGCCGCTCTTGCCCAATGGCGAGAGTGCGCCAACGCCCGTCTGGCCGCCGGCCAGCGTCACCTTGAGGAAGGCATGATGGGTCGGGCCGCGCTGTACGAGCCGATCGAGAACCGTCGCTTCCACGACGACCACCGCGGCTACGACCACCATGAGGTCGAAAAGGCGATGCTGTTGGATCCCGATGCTCGCCTTGGTGAATCCGGCTTCTACGAAGCCTGATTCAGTCGACTCGCATCAGGATCCCTTCGCGGGGCACCTGTGGTGTGCCCCGCTCACTTCGCCTACGGGAAGCCCACTGGGCTTCCCGCTTCACGGCTCAGCTGAACGCCCGTCTCGGCCAGTCCGGCTTCTATGAAGCCTGATTCAGTTGGCTCTCTTCGTTTGAGGGGAGCCGTTTTATTGTGCCCATGGTGTAGGGAATTCCCACGCCATGGGCACAATCGGGCGAGAAATCCATGTCGCCGAGGTCTTGAACCACGTGGTTATATGGAATCAGGCCATACGCGGCGGCGAATGACGGTCATATATTGAGGCAATTCGTCCGCATGGATTTGGCCGCATGAGTATTGGAGGGTTTATGGGTGTGATCGGGCTGGGCCATGATGTGGTGGACGTCGCGGAGTTCGCCGACCAGTTGACCATGCCCGGTTCGCGTATGCGCGACCTGTTCTCCGTGCGCGAGGTGCGACAGGCTTCCGAACGTGCGCGCGTCAAAAACGACGGCGAGACCGTGCATCTGGCCGCCAAATGGGCTGGCAAGGAGGCGTTCCTCAAGGCGTGGTGCGAGGCGCTGGGGGAGCGCCCATACCCATTCACGTTGGATAATTTCCCGTGGCGCGAGGTCGAAATCCTCGACGATTCGCGCGGGGTGCCGCATGTGATGCTCGCCGGTAAAGCCGCGCAGGCGTTCCGCGATGTACATGGCGAATCAACGGCCTCCGACTCCCGCAAAAGAGAAGACTCAGTCTTCCAAACTGATTACGCGGGTTCATCCCACGGTGCTTCACTCGTTGCGGATAAATCGCCGTCCATCCATATCTCCCTGAGCCATGACGGTCCCGTCGCATCCGCCGTGGTCATGATTTCCGTCGATTGATGGGTGATCTTCCCTAAATAAACGACGGTTTTGTATGCCAAGATTCGATGGCATCTTATTCTTGGCTCCCCTTGTCAGGGGAGCTGTCGAACGAAGTGAGACTGAGGGGTAGTCCATCAGCATTAGGACGATCTTGATGTAACGAAGCCCGCTTCAATCAAAGCCGGTTGTGCGAAGCCTCATGAATCAGGCCGGACACCTTGATTTTGGCTGTGTTAAACCAAGATTGCCATGTCCCTTATTCTCGGCTCCCCTTGTCAGGGGAGCTGTCGGCGAAGCCGACTGAGGGGTAGTCAGACATGGATTCATGTCAATCTCGGTTTGACACAGCCTTGATTTTTCCGCGCGTGTCGGCGTGCCTCGATTTGCCTATATCGAACCGGTTTGATATGCTATATCCCAACGTCAAACGATTGACGCGGGCGGAATTTAGGCGACGAAGGAGTTCCCGATGGCTCGGAACAATCAGGAGAATGGCAACCAGTCGGCACAGTCGAAGCCGAAGGCAACCAAGGCAACGGCAAAGTCCTCGAAATCAACGGCAACGCGCACCCGCAGCACGGCGTCGCGCCCGGCGGCGGTCAGCCCCGTCTTCAAGGCAAGGCTTGACGCCCATCGTGAGGAACTGGAACAGCTGTTCATGGGCCTGTACAACGACCAGGCCGCCTTCCAGTCGCTCCTCGATGCCATGGCCGCGGCATACGCGGACCGTCCCGCCGACCTCAAGCGTCTCGACAAGGCCCGTGAGGCCGATCCCGAATGGTACAAGCGCGGCGATATGTTCGGCATGACCATGTACACCGACCTCTTCGCCGGCGACCTCAAGAAGCTTGCGGACAAGATTCCGTACCTCAAGGAGCAGAAGCTCACCTACCTGCACCTCATGCCGCTGCTGCAGATGCCGCACCCGAACAACGACGGCGGCTACGCGGTCGAGGACTTCGACAACGTGGATCCCTCGCTCGGCACCAACGAGGACCTGGCCGCGCTCACCAAGAAGCTGCGTCGCGCCGGCATCAGCCTGTGCCTTGATTTCGTGATGAACCACACCGCCTCCACCCATCGTTGGGCCAAGGCCGCCCAGGCCGGCGACCCGGAGTACCAGGACTACTACTTCTGCTACGACGACCGCACCATCCCGGACGAGTACGACGCGCACGTGCCGCAGGTCTTCCCGAACACCGCCCCCGGCAACTTCACGTGGAACGAGCAGATGGGCAAGTGGGTCATGACCCAGTTCTACCCGTTCCAGTGGGATCTCAACTACCGCAACCCCAAGGTGCTCGTCGCCATGATGGGTTCCGTGATGCACCTGGCCAACCTCGGCGTGGAGGTCTTCCGCATCGACGCCGTGCCGTACATCTGGAAGGAACTCGGCACCAACTGCCGCAACCTGCCCACCGTCCACACCATCGTGCGCATCCTGCGCATCATCCTCGAATGCGTCTGCCCGGCCGTGGTCCTGAAGGGCGAGGTGGTCATGGCCCCCAAGGAGCTTGCCGCCTACTTCGGCACCCCGGAGGCCCCCGAGTGCCACATGCTGTACAACGTCTCCATCATGGTGAACCTGTGGAGCGCGCTCGCCAGCCGTGACGTGCGCCTGCTCAAGGCCCAGATCGACAAGCTCGACGCCCTGCCCGAGAACTGCTGGTTCGTCAACTACCTGCGTTGCCACGACGACATCGGCTGGGGCCTGGACGAGGACGTGGAGCGCGCGATCGGCATCGACCCGCTCAAGCACAAGGAGTTCCTGTACCACTTCTACGAGGGCGCGGTGCCCGGCAGCTGGTCCATGGGCGAGCTGTACAACTACGACGAGGCCACCCGCGACGCCCGCAGCTGCGGCACCACCGCCTCCCTGACCGGCATCGAGAAGGCGCTCATCACGCACGACAAGCCCCTGCTGGAGACCTCCGTCAAGCGCGACCTGCTCATGCACCAGGCGATGGCCTTCCTGCGTGGCTTCCCGATGCTCAACTGCGGCGACGAGATCGCCCAGCTCAACGGCTGGGATTACAAGGAGGATCCCGACCGCGTGGAGGACAGCCGCAACCTGCACCGCTCCAAGTTCGACTGGGACAAGGCCGCGCTGCGCAAGAAGTCCGGCACGCTCCAGAACGAACTGTGGAAGGGTATGGAAGGCCTGCGCGAGGAGCGTCATGATCCGTGCTTCGCGCCTGATGCCTGGGTGTCCACGTGGGATACGTTCAACGATGCGGTGCTCGCCGTGGTCCGCAAGGTGGAGGGTTCCGTGCTGGTCGGCCTGTTCAACTTCTCCGAACTGGAGCAGCACGCGCACCTCAACGCCAGCGAGGGCATCATCGACTCCCCGGTCGAGGCCGATCTCGCCCCGTACGAGGCTCAGTTCATCCACCTGTGACGTGCAGCGCGGGGGTGTGCCGGAGTCCGGCGACAGGCGTGACGTTTGCGAGACGCCGCCTGTAATTGCTGTCAGACTCCGTGCGCCCCTGCCATCCCGCATACATATTGACTTGCCTGTAACCGGCCTGCGATCGGTCCTTACTGCCTGAATCCCTGACCGATCGCGACCGGCGGCAGGCTCCTGTTCGGCCGCGATGTCCCAAGGCCAACAACGACAAAATGCCGGACAAGGTGTAACGCCTTGCCCGGCATTTTCATTTGGCTTTGTTTCCCGCTGCCCGTCAGACTAGTCGGCGTAGAAAACGTAGGACGGACGGCGCGGGAACAGAAGTCCCTTTGTCTAGCGTCCCCGGCGAACCGTGTTGATTGCCTCCTCGTTCAGGAGGCCGGCCCGGCGGCACGAAACCGTCGGGCTATCGTGCTTAACGCACGGTCTCTCGGGACATCTTGTGTATTAAGTTATCTGCCGTTCGGGAGCAAACCTAATCAGCCCTCAATGGCGATCTGGTGCTTGGCCTCGACCTGCGGCTGGGCCTGAATCTTCGGAACCTGGATGCATAGCGTGCCGTTCTGGTAGCTGGCGTGGATGTCGGATTCCTTCACGTCGTCGCCCACGTAGAAGCTACGAGAGCAGGAGCCCATGTAGCGTTCGCGACGCAGCCACTTGCCGGAATCGGAAGCGCACTCGCACTTCGCATCGGACGAGCCCTGGGCCTCGCCTGACTCAGGGGCCTTGTCCTCATGCTCGCTGCTGCGAGAGGCGGACACGGTCAGGTAGCCGTTGTTGAGCTCGAGCTTGATATCGTCCTTCTTGAAACCAGGCATGTCGATGTCGACGTCGTAGCCGTTGGCGGTCTCGCGCACATCCGTGTTCATCATGTTCGCCGGCATGGCCGCAGCCACCTGGTTGTCCATGTTGCGCCAACCCTCGAAGAACGGATCGTCGAACAGATCAGAGAACATCGTGTCATTCATCAAAGCCGGAAACATTGCCATAATCGGTACTCCTTGAATAGGAGGGAATCGGTTTGGCTACCGTCCGCTTCCTGCCTTGCCGCGGGCGGGAAGCGAAGCGGATATCGTGGCCGGTTCCGGAACCCCTTCCGGGGCTCTCGCCTTCGCCTTTCACTTCACCCAACTTCCCGCGCCCCCAATCATTCCGGTGTTTTACCCACGGTGAAATCCAGGGCGGAATGGGTTTATGCCCCTGAAAGGCTGACCGGCCGAATCGGCCGTGAAACGCAAAGGACCGTTGGAATTCCAACGGTCCTTGAGTGGAGCGGATGACGGGAATCGAACCCGCGTAATCAGTTTGGAAGACTGAGGCTCTACCATTGAGCTACATCCGCGTTGGGGCGTCGCTTTTGGCGACTTGAGACATTATACATAGGAATCCGACGCAAGCAACCCCGTCCGTCGTGCCCATGTCTTGGCCATCGCCGCATCACTGTTGTGCGCATACTGATTACGTGCGCGATTGGCGGGCAATGTGCGCTCGTGAGCGGGTTGCGAGTACCATGGTTGCGGTAATAAGGCGGAACGCAAAGCATAGCGCAGAGCATAAGGTGTAAGGCCGAGCGAACAGGACGGGGGATTATGGCGGACGACGCAACCGTGGACTTCAACGGAACCGAACGAACCGACGCGACCGGATCCGTGGCGCCTGCCGTCGTCTCCGCAGATGCCGCCGCATCCGACGCGGAGGCGGAGCTCGCCCAGCTCATCCGTCCGAAGTTGACCGCAGAGCCCGTCGAGCCCAACGAGGCCGTCGAAGTGGTGGGCGGCAAGGTCGAGACCGTCGAGGTCTCCAAGCACCCGACCCCGTCGATCCCCGAAACCGACCTGTCGCTGGCGGATATCGAGCGCCGCCGCTCCCACCCGCTGCGCTGGGCGGCCATGATTCTCATCGTGCTGGTGGCCATCGTCGTGCCCTATTGGTTCGGCCGCACGCTGGCAGTGAACGAGACCGAGGCCGTGGTGGCTGCGCTCGGCGGCGTGGACCCGCGCGGCATCGCGCTCATCGGCTGGGTGGCCGTGGTCATCACGTATGTGGGCCTGGCGATGGCGGTTGTCGTCTCGCCATCGTGGCCGTGGCTCATCGTGTTCGCGGCGGGACTTGCCGGCGAACAGTTCGTGGCGGGCCTGAGCATGCTCAACCTCAACTTCTGGTACTCCACATATGTGGTCTACGGCGATCAGGCCAACCTGGCGAACGCCGCGAACATCGGCATCCTGGCCGCGGCTGCGGGCATCGCCGTGTACGCCGTGATCTTCGTGGGACTGCTGGTCGTCATCAAGAAGACCTCGCCGCTCAACGTGCTCACCAAAAGCTGGGCCAGCTTCATCCTGTACTTCGTCATCGAGACGCTGACGCTGCTCGTGGTGCTATTCGGCGGCCTGCTGACCGCGGTGTGACGAAACCGACGGTCGATTCCCTCCGGCCGACTCCCGCAAGTCCGCACCCTGACCTATAGTTCTCATTTGGCGTGATTTCGCCCGCGGATAGAGAGCGTTCCAAGCACACCCGCTTGGATCACCGCGCAACGAACACAATAAGGAGGACGCCGTGGCACTGACGGCTGAAGAAAAGACCCAGATTATCAACGAGTACGCGACGCACGAAGGTGACACCGGTTCCCCCGAGGTCCAGGTGGCCCTGCTGTCCAAGCGCATCTCCGACCTGACCGAGCACCTCAAGCAGCACAAGCACGACCACCACTCCCGTCGTGGTATGCAGCTCATGATCGGTGACCGTCGTCGTCTGCTTGACTACCTCAAGCGCGTCGACATCAACCGTTACCGCTCCCTGATCGAGCGCCTGGGCCTGCGTCGATAATTCTTCCGCCCGAGTACCTAGGATGGTGCTCGGGCGTTTTACATATCGCCAGCCAACGGCAACAACGGCAAGAGGGTTAAGAGAGTAACGGCCGGCGGGCGGCGGCCATAGGTTAGGAAGGCCGCCATAAGCCCGGAAGGAAGGCCGAACAAGAGAACCCGAATGAGATGGGTTGACACGAGGAACGGTGGCCAAGGGGCCGCCGCACAACAGGTATGTGACGTCCGCTGAAGAGGACAAACCGCGGCGCAGACACATCCGGCCGCGGACAGTATGTAGGAATAATAGAAAAATCAAGAAGGAGGAACCCTATGGAGGGTCCCGAAATCAAGGCCGTTGAGGCCGTCATCGACAATGGATCGTTCGGCAAGCGCACGCTGCGCTTCGAGACCGGCCGCCTCGCCCAGCAGGCCGACGGCGCCGTCGCCGCCTATCTGGACGACGATTCCATGATCCTTTCCACCACCACCGCCGGAAGCAGCCCGAAGGAGAACTACGACTTCTTCCCGCTGACCGTCGACGTCGAAGAGAAGATGTACGCCGCCGGCAAGATCCCGGGCTCGTTCTTCCGCCGCGAAGGCCGCCCGTCCAGCGAGGCCATCCTCGCCTGCCGCATCATCGACCGCCCGCTGCGCCCGCTGTTCCCCCACACCCTGCGCAACGAGGTCCAGGTCGTCGAGACCGTGCTCGCCGTGAACCCGGACGATGCGTACGATGTCATCGCCCTGAACGCCGCCTCCGCCTCCACCATGATCTCCGGTCTGCCGTTCTCCGGCCCGGTCTCCGGCGTGCGTCTGGCCCTGATCGACGGCCAGTGGGTCGCCTTCCCGCGCTGGAGCGAGCGTGAGCGCGCCGTCTTCGAGATCGTGGTCGCCGGCCGCGTCATCGAGAACGGTGACGTCGCCATCGCCATGATCGAGGCCGGCGCCGGCAAGAACGCCTGGCACCTCATTTACGACGAGGGCCAGCAGAAGCCGGACGAGGAAGTCGTGGCCGGTGGTCTCGAGGCCGCCAAGCCGTTCATCAAGGTGATCTGCGAGGCTCAGAACGAGCTCAAGGAGAAGGCCGCCAAGGAAACCAAGGAGTTCCCGCTCTTCCCGGAGTACACCGACGAGCTGTACGCCCGCATCGACGAGATCGCCCACAAGGATCTGGACGAGGCCCTCTCCATCGCCGAGAAGCTGCCGCGTCAGGACCGCATCCACGAGATCAAGGAACACGTGCGCGAGGTGCTCGCCACCGAGTTCGAGGACATGGATGACCTGGAGAAGGAGAAGGAGCTCGGCAACGCCTTCAAGGAGCTGCAGCGCCAGATCGTCCGCCGCCGCATCCTGACCGAGGACTACCGCATCGACGGCCGTGGCCTTAAGGACATCCGCACCCTGTCCGCCGAGGTGGACATCGTGCCGCGCGTCCACGGCTCCGCCCTGTTCCAGCGCGGCGAGACCCAGATCCTGGGCGTCACCACCCTGAACATGCTCAAGATGGAGCAGCAGATCGACGCCCTGTCCGGTCCGCAGTCCAAGCGCTACATGCACAACTACGAGATGCCGCCGTACTCCACCGGTGAGACCGGCCGCGTCGGCTCCCCGAAGCGCCGCGAGATCGGCCACGGCGCCCTCGCCGAGAAGGCCCTCGTGCCGGTGCTGCCGAGCCGCGAGGAGTTCCCGTACGCCATCCGTCAGGTCTCCGAGGCCATCGGTTCCAACGGTTCCACCTCCATGGGTTCCGTGTGCGCCTCCACCCTGTCCCTGCTGGCCGCCGGCGTGCCGCTGAAGGCCCCGGTCGCGGGCATCGCCATGGGCCTCGTGTCCGGCGATGTGGATGGCAAGCACATCTTCAAGACCCTCACCGACATCCTGGGCGCCGAGGATGCCTTCGGCGACATGGACTTCAAGGTGGCCGGCACCTCCGAGTTCATCACCGCCCTGCAGCTCGACACCAAGCTGGACGGCATTCCGGCCGACATCCTGGCCGCCGCCCTGCAGCAGGCCCACGAGGCCCGCACCACCATCCTCGAGGTCATCAACGAGTGCATCGACGGCCCGGCCGAGATGAGCGAGTACGCCCCGCGCATCATCACCACCTCCGTGCCGGTCGAGAAGATCGGCGAGGTCATCGGTCCGAAGGGCAAGATGATCAACCAGATCCAGGAGGACACCGGCGCCGAGATCGCCATCGAGGATGACGGTACCGTCTACATCTCCTCCGAGGGTGGCGAGGCCGCCGAGAAGGCCAAGCAGATCATCGACCAGATCGCCAACCCGCACGTGCCGCAGGCCGGCGAGACCTACAACGGCAAGGTCGTCAAGACCACGTCGTTCGGCGCCTTCGTGAACCTCACCCCGGGCACCGACGGACTGCTGCACATCTCTCAGATCCGCAACCTGGCCAACGGCGAGCGCATCGACTCCGTCGAGGACGTGCTCAAGGAAGGCGACACCGTCGAGGTGGTCGTGCAGGGTGTGGACGACCGCGGCAAGATCTCCCTGGCCATCCCGGGCTTCGAGGACCAGGACAGTAACGCCGGCGCCGGCCGTGGCGGCCGCGGTGGCGACCGTTCCGGCTCCGATCGCGATGACCGTCGCGGTGGCCGTGGCTCTCGTGACGATCGCCGTGGCGGCTCCCGTGGCGGCCGTCGCTCCGATCGTGATGACCGTGACTTCGATCGTGACGACCGCGATGATCGTGACGACCGTCCGCGTCGCCGCCGTCCGGTCGAGCACGACGATTTCGAGGACGATTACGACGATCGTCCGCGTCGCCGTCGCTCCGATCGTGATGACCGTGACTTCGATCGTGACGACCGCGATGACGATCGTCCGCGTCGCCGCCGTCCGGTGGATCGTGACGACCGTGACTTCGATGATCGCGATGACGACCACGATGATCGTCCGCGTCGCCGTCGCTCCTCCGACCGTGATCGCGATGACGATCGTCCGCGCCGTTCCTCCGGCCGTGGCCGTGGCTCCGACCGTAACCCGCGCTACGCCACCGACGACAACTACGACGACTACCGCGCTGACCGCGAGGAGCGTTCCGAGCGTCCGCGCCGCCGCGTCCGTCGCGACTTTGATCCCTTCGAAGACTGATAAATAAATAGGAATCGGCCTTTGGCCGATGCAGGGATTCTGCAGTCTTGCGACTGCGGCTTCTCTCCTTCCGTCATCGGCTTTGCCGATGCCACCTCCCTCGTCAGAGGGAGGCAAGTCCTACATGTGTAAGGCCTCGGCTCCCTCTGACGAGGGAGCTGTCGAACGAAGTGAGACTGAGGGAGAGAAGAGAAGCAGACGAAGTCTGCGGGAGACGCTGCATCGGCCAAAGGCCGATTCCGTTCTCGAGAAGCCCGCCGTTACGCACGGCGGGCTTCTCGCGTTCCAGAGGCATTTGTGGAAGAATGAGCTGCGGAAGGGTTTTCGCACAAAGGAGCGCATATGAGCATCGGTCTCATCATCGCAATCGTCATTCTCGTACTCATCATCGGCGTCGTGGCGTGGGGCATCGGCGCCTACAACAACCTCGTCACCCTCAAAAACCGCGTCAGGAACGGCTGGGCGCAGATCGACGTGCAGCTGAAGCAACGCTCCGACCTCATCCCGAACCTGGTCGAGACCGTCAAGGGATACGCTACCCACGAATCGCAGACGCTGGCCAACGTGATGGCGGCCCGTGCCGGCGTGCTGCAATCCACAGCCAGCGGCGACGTATCGCAGCGCATCGCCGCCGAAAACCAGCTCTCCCGCGCCCTGTTCAACCTGCAGGCCACCGCCGAGGCGTACCCGCAGCTGCAGGCCAACCAGAACTTCCTCAATTTGCAGGGCCAGCTCAAGGACCTGGAGAACAAGATCGCCTACGCCCGCCAGTTCTACAACGACGTGGTCCTGAAGTTCAACACCGCCATCGAGACCGTGCCGAGCAACATCATCGCCGGTCTCTTCCACTTCGAACAGGCCCAGTACTTCGAGGCCGACGAGCCCGCCCGCCAGGCCCCGCAGGTCAGGTTCTGATGGCAAAGCGATTCATCCGTGCCGGCATCATCAGCGCCATCGCCACGCTGATCATGGCCGTCTTCTTCGGCGCGCTCACCTGGGCGCCGAACCACGTGTACGAATCGGACCTGAGCTACCGCACGCTGGATTACGACGTCACCGCGGACACCAGCGGCGACCTCACCGTCACCCAGCACATCGACGTGAAGATGCTCGAGCGCACCGACGGCGACGACAACGTCAAACCCTGGAAGCAGCTCTACCAGCAGTACACGCTGCGCGGCAGCAACCTGACCGACATCACGGACATCAGCGTCACCAACGTCACCGACGGCATCAACTATGCGCAGCAGACCGAACCGAAATACCCTGACGACGTATCGGACAGCGAATGGGACTCCGATTACGCGAACCGCTGGTACATCGCGGACGTGACCGCCGGCGCATCCCAGCCCAAGCCGTACGCCCCCGGCAAGGACGGCCTCGCCATCAACAGCGACGCCTCCAAAATCATCGAAATCGGCTGGAACATCCCCGCCACCCGCAAGGCCGACAGCATGAAGTTCGACGTCACCTTCATCATGCACGACGTGATGACCCAATGGAACGACGTGGCCGACTTCCAATGGGAGCCGTTCGGCAAATCCAACCCGGTGCCGATCGGCACGGTCACCGGCATCGTGCACTTCCCCGAAGGCATCACCAAGAATGATTCTTGGGCGTGGCTGCACACCGAACGCACCTCCGAAACCAGCCGTACCGCGGACGGCGGCCTCAAGTTCACGGCCTACAACATCCATTCCGGCGATTACTTGGATGTGGTGGCCGCCTATGCCTCCACGCCAACATCCACCGGCATCAGCCGCGTCCGCAAGGCCGATCGTCTGGACGCCCTCAAACGCAGCGAGGCCGAACAGGAACGGCAGTGGCAGGAAGGCCAACGGACCGCGGCACGCGCGCGCCTGGCCCTGTGGATCGCCACGGTCGTGATCGGCGTGGCATTGTGCGCGTGGGGCCTGTACGCTTCGATCACCAGTAACAAACGCTCGAAATACCGCGGTCCCATCGAATACTGGCGCGACCAGCCCGGCATCAGCCCCGCCTCCGCCGCCCGGCTCATCGACGTGGTGGACAAAACCGGCGGCACGCAATCGAACCGCGAGCTCACCGCCACTCTGCTTTCGCTCGCCGTCAAGAAGGCGCTCGCCATCTACCCAGGATCCTCGGACCTGTACCGCGGCATCGACATGAGCCGGGCCACACCGGTGGAGCTGAGCCACATGATCGCCGCCGATCCGGGCCGACAGCGTGCGGCCCTGTCCACTAGCACCATCGTGCTGTTGCCCGCTGCCATCGACGCCGTGCCCAACCGCGAGCAACTGGACCTGAGCGATTCCGAGGACGCGCTGCTGAACCTGCTCACCGTGATCTCCCACCGCGTGGGCTGCCCGGTGTTCGACTTCAACCAGATGCGCCTGGCCTGCCGCGATTGGGAGGACGGATACATCGAGCTCGGCAAGTTCACCACCGCCTGCGACATCGAATACGTGCGCCTGGACGCCTCCCGTTCGCGCGGCTGGCAGTGGATCCTCGCCGGCGTGCTCGCCGCGGTGGCCGGTTTCGGCGCCATGATCGCCAACCTCATCATCGGCTATGGCATGGTGGGGCTCATCACCGGACTGCCGGTGTTCGCCGTGGGACTGTTCTGCTCGATGTCCGGCGCACTGCACGAGCTGACCGCAACCGGTCAGGAGATCGCCGGCCGTTGCCTGGGACTCAAGCGCTACATGCAGGACTTCTCCAACTTCACCGACCGTGGCGCCGCCGATTTGGCCATGTGGGACTGGTACATGGTTTACGCCGCCGCGTTCGGCATCTCCGAGCGCGTGATGCGCGAGCTCGCCAAGGCCTACCCGCAGGTCTCCGATCCTGACTGGCTGGACAGCAACGCTTCCGATTCGATGGTCTACTGGACCTACCGGTCGCACACGTGGCATGACCGGTACGATTACGGGCATGAATCCGGTGGACCCGGTGGTCCGTGGGGTCCGGGCGGTCCCGGCAACGGTGGCGGTCTCGCCGGCCAGTTCGGCGCGACCCCGCTGTTCGGCGGCACGGCCTACGCGCCGGGCTTCTCCGACCTCGGCTCCCAGCTGTCCTCCGGTTTCGCCGACATCACCTCCACGATCCACGCGGCGGCACCCAGCTACGACAGCGGCGACTCCGGTGGTTTCGGCGGCAGCGGCGGAAGCTTCTCCGGCGGCGGCTTCGGCGGCTCGTCCGGCGGTTCCGGCGGCGGTTCCTTCGGCGGGAGGTGATGCGGGCCGGCCGAATCGCCCCATGGTGTAGGGATTTGCACATGATGTAGGGATCCGGCCACGGCGTGAGGTCAAGAAACGGCTTCATTCCGCCGTTATGAAGAATTCGTGTCCCTACATCATGTGCAAATCCCTACACCATGGGACGCGCGAGCCGAAAGCTGTCTGCGGCCGCACTCACTGAGTTGTTTTCAAGATTGCTCTAAGTACATCATCCTCATGAGGCAGCACCACATCTTCCAGTGTCGGACTATAGGGGATTGGCGCTGATTTTGCGCCGACGCGAACAATCGGTGCCTGCAGCCATTGGAATGTGTGTTCGGCTACCTCTGCAGCGATTTCGCCGCCGACTCCGCCGGTCCGAATGGCTTCATGAGCGATCACCAATCGTCCGGTCTTTTTCACGGACCGATAGATAGTTTCCATGTCCAAAGGAACGATACTGCGCAGGTCGATGACTTCCACGCTAATGCCGTACTGTTCTTCAGCCTGCTTTGCCGCAGCAAGGGCATGCGTCAACATCCTGGAATAGGAAACTAGAGTGACATCGGTACCTTCGCGCAGAACTTCCGCCTTATCCAGCGGAACGATTACGTCACCATCATCTACCGGGCCGGTAACGGGGAACAGTTCCTTATGCTCGAAGAATATGACGGGATTTGGATCACGGATTGCGGCCTTCAACAATCCCTTGCCTGTTTGTGGACTGGATGGGATGACGACTTTGATGCCCGGAATGGATACGAACCAGGATTCCAGCGATTGCGAATGCTGAGCGGCGGCATGGCGCATGGAACCGTCGGGAGCCCTCAATACAAGCGGAAGGTGTGCTTGGCCGCCAAACATGTAATGGGCTTTGGCCATTTGATTAAGGATCTCGTCCATAGTGATACCGATGAAGTCGGCAAAATGTAAGTCGATGACCGGCTTTGCGCCGGCCATGGCTGCGCCAACTCCTGCGCCGACCAATGCCGTCTCGCTGATTGGTGTGTCGAGTACACGATCGCCGAATTCATCGTGCAATCCTGCGAACTGTCCGAAGATGCCACCCTGTTTGACAATATCCTCGCCGTAGACAAACACATCAGGGTCGGCGCGCATTTCTTCTGTCATGGCTTCTTTTGTTGCCTGGCAGAAGGTAATAATCCTACTCATGGTGCTCCTCCTGAACATAGACATCGTCGAGTGCCTCGCTGGGCTGTGGGTAAGGACTGTTTCGTGCAAACTCCAATGCTGCCGACAGCTCCTGTTCTACGGCTGCGTCTTCTCGGGCGAAATCCGCATCCGTAAGGATTCCGTCAAGACGCATGCGTTCTGTAAAACGGTCGATGGGATCGTTATGCAGTTTGTACTCACGTACCTCGTCTTGGGAACGATAGGCTTGAGGGTCGGTGATGAAATGCCCATCAATGCGGTAGGTGCGGCATTCCAGAATCGAAGGCCCCTTGCCGCTTCTTGCCCGTTCAATAAGATGTGAGGCTGCGTTTCGGACGGAAAGCACGTCATTGCCATCGACGGTGATTCCTGGGATACCGTATCCTTGAGCCCGCTGTGACAGGTAATCGACGTTCTTAATGTCGTCGAATCGGGTGGTGGATGCCCATTGATTGTTTTCACACACATATATGACCGGCAACTTCCAACTGGCGGCGAGATTCACCGCTTCATGGAATGTGCCACGGCTGGAGGCGCCATCTCCGAAGAAACATACGGCCACATCATTGGCGTGACGTTGTCGTATGGCCAATGCGGCGCCGGTGGCGATGTTGAATCCGCCACCGACCACCCCGTTGGCTCCAAGCATGCCTACGCTGAAATCAGCCAGATGCATGGAACCGCCTTTGCCTTTGCAATAGCCTGTGGCGCGGCCGAAAAGCTCGGCGAATGATCGATTCATGGCAGCGCCCTTTGCAAGGGTATGTCCATGCCCGCGATGGGTGCTGGTTACGTAATCCTTGGCAGTGAGGTTCGCGCAGACGCCGACTGCGACTGCTTCTTCCCCGATGTACAGGTGAGCTGGTCCGAGAATCTCCGTGCCGGAAAGCTCTTTGACGGTCTGTTCAAAACGTCGGATTCGCCGCATGGAACGATAGAGAGCTGCTGCTTCGGCTGCATTGATTTGTTGAGAGGTATTCATGCTAATCTTCTTTCGCTTCGCTTATGGAAAGCAGCGGCTTGCCAGGAACGCCGGCTCTCATATCGGCGAATGCCTGATTGATGTTTTCGATCGCATACGTGTTGCCTAATGCCGGAGCAATGTCTAAACCGCCAGACAGCAAATCAAGGCATTGATTCCAAGTGCGAGGAATGAGTCGGCCCGATGTGCCAGCCAGGGTGATTTCCCGGTAGAGAATTTCCTCGGAAAGGTCCAGGTTGAAAATTCCCTGTGGCAATCCCACGGAAATTATTCTTCCGCCTTTGCGCAGACTGCGAATCGCTTTACGTACGGCTTGATGGTCATCACAACAGTTGATTGCTATGTCGAATACGCCATATGTCTCTTGATCGTCGATATCCCCGTTGATAACAGTGTTGGCGCCCATCAGCTGTGCACGTTCGAGCTTGGCCTCGTACAAGTCAACGGCGGTAATATGCTTCGCGCCAAATGCCTTTGCTGCGGCAATGGCGAACAATCCAATCGGTCCGCAGCCGACGATGAGGACATCGTTGCCTTGCACTTCGGCTACATCTACGCCGTGTACTGCAGCACCCATGGGCTCCATGATTGATCCCTGTACGTCACTGATGGAGTCGGGAAGGTGAATGGCGCTGTCCGACTGTACAACGGCATACTGGGCGAAACAACCTGGTACGGTTGCGCCGAACAGTCGTGCGCGCTCGCACAAGTGGGCCCTGCCCGCGCGGCATTGCGCGCAATTGTTGCATCCAAAGTGGCTTTCCACGGCAACACGCTCGCCAATCCTGTTGGATGGGACCCCGTCGCCGACTGCGACGATTACGCCGGAGCATTCATGACCGATGATGATTGGTGGGTGCATGCGTGCCTGTGCCCATGAAGTCCATTCCTCGATATGCCTATCTGTGGCACATACCGCTGCCCGGTTTACGCGGATTAGGACATCACCAGTTTCCGGTACGGGAACCGGAACTGATCCCAACGAGAGACCAGGGCCGGGCTGGGTCTTTACAACAGCCGTCATAGTGGTGGGTATGGTATTCAATCGAGCGTCGCACCTCCGTCCACATCGATGGTCTCGCCGGTGATGAATCCGGATTCCGGGGCTGCGAGAAATGCAATTACTCGTGCGATTTCCTCGGGCTCAGCCGGTCGCTTGACCAACATTCCAGCCAAAATCCTCGTACGTGTCTCATCGCTCATGGCATCGGTCATCGGGGTGTGGGTAAATCCGGGCATAACAGCATTGACAGTGATACCCGCCGGAGCATATTCCCTGGCTGCGCCACGGGTCAAGGATGCGACTCCTGCCTTGGATGCCCCATAGGCGACGTTGCCAAGGTATCCGCCACCATGTTTTGCGGCGATGGAGGAGACATTGACGATTCTCCCGTAGCCTTGCTCGGCCATGTGGCGTGCGGCATGTGTGATATTGAGGAATACGCCCTTGAGATTCACCGCAAGGATATGATCCCACTCGTGTTCGGTTACCTCCTGCAGAGGTTGTTTGAGAATGACGCCGGCGTTGTTGACGAGAATATCAACGCCTCCATGTTGTGCAAGCAGCTCTTCATGAATATGAATCACATCATGCTCGTTGGATACATCGCCTATAGCTGGTATGGCTCGGCCGCCTTGCGCCAGAATCGTTTCGATGGTTTCATGTGCGGTGTCCGGGTTGATGTCGTTGACGGCGACCTGAACGCCTTTTGCCGCCAGCATAAGGGCGGTGGCGCGTCCGATACCGCGGCCAGCCCCGGTGACTAGGGCCGTCTGTTGCTCCCAATGCTTCAAGACCAACGTATGCCCTCCTACTTGAGCTTACGATAAATGAGATTGCCAATCAGCTGGATAAGTTGAACAAGAACGACAAGCACGATTACTGTGCCGTACATGATGGCATCATTGAAGTTCTGATAACCGTAGGTGATGGCGACGGCACCGAGGCCGCCAGCGCCAATGGCTCCGGCCATTGCCGTCAATCCCAGAATGGAGATTGTGGCTAGGGTGACGTTAAGGATGATTGCTGGAATTGCTTCAGGAATCATGACCCTGCCTATGACCTGCAGGGTGGATGCGCCGAATGAGCTGGCTGCGACGATAAGATCATGATCCACTGCTTTGAGGCTTCCCTCAAAGAGTCGGGCGGTGAACGGAGCTCCAACGGCGACCAGTGGTACCAGCGCTGCTTCTTCTCCGATGGAGGTGCCGACGATGAGCCGTGTCAACGGAATGATGGCAACCGCAAGAATAATGAAAGGGAATGAACGCAGAATGTTGACGATGATGTCAAGCGTACGGTACGCAATCTGATTCGGATGAAGACCGCCCGGGGCTGTGACCACCAGCACAATCGCGAGCGCGAGGCCGATGATGGAGGAGAGAATGGTGGCGATAATGACCATGTACGCCGTAGATCCCAAAGCGGGAAGCATGACGTCGTTGATGATTTTGTCCCAAGGCTGTTCGCTCACAGTTCCTCCCAAGTAACGTGATGCTCGTTAAGGTAATTCTTGATGGATTCAGTATCCGAATCGGTAATGTTGATGATGACGCTTCCGAGTACGTCGTCGCGGTACTTGTCGGTAGTGGCCCAGATGAGGGAGAACGGGATACCTGTCTGCCGGGTCATAGTGCTCAGGAAGGTGTCATACACGTGATCGGGACCGTACGAGATGCGAATATTGGTGCCGGTGCGGGGAAGCGTTTCAGACTGCTCTCGGTTCTCAAGCAATGCGCCAAGATGTGATGCGTTATGCACGAACACATCCTGTACGCTACCTGACGCGGTAATACGACCGTCCTCCAGCACGGACACGTTTTGGCAGATACGCTTGATGACTTCCATCTGATGGGTGACGATGATCACTGCGATGCCGCTTTGCTCGTTGATTTCGCGTAGCAAGGTGAGGATCGAAGCCGTGGTCTTTGGATCAAGGGCTGAAGTAGCCTCATCACAAAGAATGGTTTTGGGGTCCAAGGTCAAGGCGCGGGCAATGGCTACGCGCTGCTGCTGACCGCCGGATAGTTCACGGGGACGGGAATCGAGTTTGTCTTCCAATCCGACGATTTTTGCATACCGGCGGACCTTCTCGTCGATTTCGTCTTTGTTGTAATGCCATAGCCGCATCGGAAGCGCGATATTGTCATATACCGTTTTTCGCTTCATCAGGGAGAAACTTTGGAAAATCAGACCGATATTCCGCTTGAATGCACGCGCTTGTTTACCGCTGCCGCGCTCGCTGACTTCGGTCCCCTCGACCTTGATGCTGCCGGAATCGTACGGTTCCATGCCGTTGAGACATTTCAGCAGTGTGGACTTGCCCGCACCGCTCAGGCCGATGATGCCATGAATCTCCCCATCCTGGATGGTCAGGTTGACGCCTTTGAGCACAGGAGTACCACCATAGCTTTTTACCAGGTCGTGTATCTCAATCACCTGTTCGTATCCTTTCGTTTTTCACGCATGGAAGAGCGGCGGTCGGGATTTCCGCGAGCCGCCGCTCCTTGTTCCGATGATTACCAGAGCGGAACAACCGCTTCCTTGAATTCTTTGGCCAGTTCCTTCTTGATGGCGTCGGTCTTGATGGCGTTGGTGAACAGTTTGGCGTTCTCTTCGTTCCCGGAGCCGTCCTTGTATGCGACTACCAGGGAGTACTTGCCGCTATCCTCATCGGATTCTTTGCCGAGTGCTGTCGCCGGGTCGATTCCGCCCTGGGTCGCTGAAATTGAGTTGATGACTGCGGCGTCGGCGTCGTCCAGGCCCTTGACTTCCTTCATGACATCGGTTTCGGTGATTTTCAGGTTCTTCGGATTACTGGTGATATCGAGGGTCGAAGGAACGTCCACGCCATCCTTCAACTTGATCAAGTCATTCGTGGCCAGCGTCTTCAATGCCCGGGCGCGATTTGCGGCGTCATTGGGAACCAGCACACTGGCTCCATCCTGCAGGTCCTTGAGATTCTTGACCTTGCTGGAGTAAATGCCCATGTAGTACGTGAACACGCCCTTGGGGTCATATGCCTTGAGCTGCGTACCGTTCTTCTCGTTGAACTGGTTGAGATAAACGTTGTGCTGGTAGAAGTTGAGGTTGATGCTGCCTTCCTGCAACGCAGTGTCAGGAGTGACGAAATCATCGAATACCTTCACCGTGACAGTCTTGCCGGAATCCTTGTTCTGCTGATCGAATTCGGTTTTGATTGCTTCAGCCAGATCCTTGTAAATCGGCGATACGCCCACAATGACTTCCTTGGAGTCGGCGCTAGCGGCGGTCTGTCCGCAGGCGGATACGCCGATCAGGCTGACCGCCACAAGTGCGGCGGCTGCAATCTTCTTCAACTTGCTGGTGAATGACATGGTCGGATTTCCCCTCTCTGGAATCTTCTCTGCTGTTGCGTTTTCGTATATGGCGAAGTCGGGAGCCTATCCCAATCAGTTCTCGTCGTTCCAGACGGGTGCGACTCCGCGATCCTTGAACACCTGCTCGGCCACAGCCACCGCGTTCTGTACCTTCGGCCAGCCGGCGTAGGGGAGCAACTGCAAGAACGTTTCGATAACCTCATTGGGAGTCCAACCGACGTTCAGAGCACCGTTGATATGGACCTTGAGCGCCAGGGCGGTGTCTCCTTGGGAAGCCAGAGATGAGATGACCGCGAGCTGCTTGTACTTCACGTCCAGACCGGGGCGTGTGTAAATGTCGCCGAACGGGAATTCGGCAATGTATCGGGTCAGATCGGGGGCGACTTCGGCGAACGAATCGACCACGCCCTCGCCGGTACCGCCGATTACCTCTTCCAGCTTCTTGCGTCCGCGGATAAAACGCTCCGATTGCTTTGCGGCCATGATGTTCTCTCCCTGTTTGATGTGGTTTTGTTTGATGACGTTGGTGAACACGTTATCGGAGATCAAAGCTCGGATTGTTCAGTCTCTGATGAGGAACATGGGTTATAGCGCGTTCAAGAAAAGCCGCATCAAACGGGCTATGAGACTTGGCGATAAGGTGGCTCTATGAGCGGTCATAATCAGTCTCGGTAGCAGCGTCTCAATATGTGAGACTTGCAATCTATGGAGGTGCACATTATTGCATCCAAAAATGTGGGAGATGCGCACATAAATGGAACCAATTATGTGTGAGACACGCACATAATGGTGGGGGTAACGGTGCCGAAGTCAGGAGAGGAAATGCGTGAACGGGCCCATATTGTGCCCCTGCGAAGCCGGACTTCCGTGCATCCTCCCCTGAAATCCATCGGCCTGCCTACGCTGGGAAACGGATAATCACCGGACGATTTGCCGGGCTTACGTACCGGCGTCCACAACGAAGGGACCACATCATGGCACTGTTCCGCAACCTCGGCCCGTTCTCCACCACCGCCATCGGCCATGGCGAAATGCCGCTGACCATCGAGAACAACCGCGGCCACGACATCGGCATCGAGACGCTGCATGCCTCGCTGGACGCCGGCTGCCGTCACATCGACACGGCCTGGGCGTACTACACGCCGGGCGAGGAGGAGCAGACCGGCGAGAAGCTGGTCCGCGAGGCGCTTGCCACCTGGAAGGGCCCGAAGGACGAGGTCACCGTGGCCACTAAGATCGGCCTGCGCCGCACGTGGGGCGAGCATGGCGAACCGCTGTGGCCGCGCGACGGCAAGCCCGAGCACCTCATCGAGTACGGCAAGCAGTCCGCCATGGCCCTCGGCGTGGACACCATCGATCTGCTCTACCTGCACCGCCACGACCCGGAGGTGCCGTACAACGAATCCATCGAGGCCCTGAAGCAGCTCGTGGATGAGGGCGTGGCCCGTGTGGCCGGCGTCTCCAACGCATCCATCGAACAGATCGACATCGCCCGTTCCATCCTCGGCGACAAGCTCGTGGCCGTGCAGAACCAGTACTCGCCGATTCACCTGGAGACCCAGGACACGCTTGACTACTGCGCCAAGCTCGGCCTCGCCTTCGTGTGCTGGAGCCCGCTCGGCGGCTACCGTCACCCCTACGACGAATCCAAGTTCGACCCGTTCCGTGAGGTGGCCGCGGCCCATCATGTGAGCTACCAGCAGGTGACGCTGGCTTGGGAGCTCGCCAAGGGCGACCACATGTTCGTGATCCCCGGCGCCCATCGCCCCGAGACCATCCTCGACTCCCTCAAGGCCGACCAGCTCGAGCTCTCCCCGGAAGAGCTCGCCAAGCTCGGCTGACGGTTCGGATTCGGTTCATAGCTGCCATCGATGCCCGGCCACGTCGGCAAACGACCTCCCGTAATTGCTGTGCTGGCGTCTTGGCTCGCGCCGGACCCAGCTAACGGTTCAGGCCGCGGTTGTTTGCCCGTTTCAGGCTGCTTCTCGCGTTACTTTTTTCGAAACAAGGCCATACTTCGTGAAAAGGTAACGCTCACCGGCACTCAGTGTTACTTTTTCACGAGATATGGCTGTATTTCGAGAAAAAGTAACACTGACGGCAGCTCAGCGTGCCTTTTTCACGAAGTATGGGCCGATTTCGAAAAAAGTAACGCCAGCGGAGACGGATACGAACGTCGCCGTTAAATGACACCCCATATCGGCCGGAACTCATCATCGGGTGATATCGAATCGGCCACGAAGGAGTAGTAATGCGTAAAAAGCTGATTCTTGACCTTGATACCGGTATTGATGATGCGATGGCGATCGCGTATGCGTTGGGTAGCGCGGGCGAGGCTGATCTGATTGGCATCACGGCCACGTACGGCAATGTCGCGGTGCCGCTCGCCGCGCGCAACGCGCTGGCGGTGCTGCACCTGTTCGGCCGTGACGATGTGCCGGTGTATCCGGGCGTGGATCATCCCATCGCGCCGGCGGCATTGCCTCGGATTAGGGGTGTGGGCGCGGCGGTCAAGGCCGATGGCGCCGCGGTTGCAGGTCCATCGTCAAGCTCCGATGCGTCGGCCGGTTCCGGTTCCGATGGAAGTTGCGAAGCGACTACGGCGGAGTGGCGCACCCAAGCGTACGAGAATTGGCGTGATGGCGGCCGCGGCGGCTGGCCGTCGGGCGAGCCGTGGGTTCCGTCGCCGGGTTCGGTCGCGGTGCATCACCCCAACGGCATCGGCGGCGCGGTGATCCCGGATTCGCCGCGCGCTCCGGAAGCACCCGGTTCGGCCGTCGGTTTCATCATCGATGCCGCCCGCAAGTACGGCCCTGACCTGACAATCGTGCCCACGGGAGCGATGACCACAATGGCGACCGTGTTCCGCAACGCACCGGACCTCAAGGATTCCGGTGTGAACGTGACGCTGATGGGCGGAGCCCTGACCCTGCCCGGCAACGTGAGCCCGGCCGCGGAAGCGAACATCAGCCAGGATCCGGAGGCCGCCGACTACCTGTTCCGTTGCGGGGCTCGTACCACGATGATCGGCCTGGACGTGACTCATCAGACCGCGCTGACCCGCGCGAAGGCCCATGAGTGGGCGTCGCTGGGCACGGCGGCCGGTGATTTCCTCGTCACGATGACCGATTACTACATCGATTTCTACCTCAAAAACCAGCCGGAGATCCACGGGTGCGGTCTGCATGACCCGCTGGCCGTGGCGGCGGCGCTCGACCCGTCACTGGTCACGATGTTCGGGTTCAACCTGCAGGTCGATTTGGAGGGCGCGTTCCGCGGATGGACGATCGGCGACCGGTCCCGCCTGCAGGATGCGGACAAGCATACGCAGGTCGCGCTCGGCGTGGACGTGCCCCGCTTCCTCGACCGCTTCATGACCCGCGTCACCAACGCCGCCTCAGCCGCGTGATACGGAAAAGGCTGGTCCGAACGGAATCGTTCAGATCAGCCTTAAAAGCACACGCGGCGAAACGGAAAACCCGCGTCACAGTCCGGGAATCAATCCTCCGGGCGGGTCGAGCGTGAGGTACTCCTCTTCAAGGTCGATGTCCGGCACCAGCTCTTCCACGAACGGCACCAGCGCGGTCTTCTCCACCACGTCCTCGCCCTTCGCGTTCTGGCCGGTCACCACCGGTTCGACCAGACGAATCTTCAGCAGCGACTGGGCGGGGGAGTCGAGGACATCCACCACCTTGCCCACCACCTGACCGGCGGGCAGTCCCAAGCCGTTATCCGAAGCCAGACGCGCCTCAAGCCCGATGAGATCCTTCGGATACCATTCGTCCGCCTCAAGCATCTCGTCCGGGTCGTCGGCCTCGCCGTACAGCTCCACGCCGTTCAGCGCTTCGGCGGCGTTGCGGTCGTCCGTGCCCTCGAACTTCAGGATCCAACGGTCCTTCATCGTGCGGGACTTCTCGATGATGTACTCGGTCTCGCCGTCGTCCTCATACAGGACGGATCCCGGCTCGAAACGCCATTCCGGGTCGTCGGTGAAAACGCGCACGGTGACTTCGCCCTTCAGGCCCTGCGCTCGCCCGATACGAGCGACCCTCAGCAACTCGCGCTGCTGAGGGTCGTCGTGCATGTTCTGCTCTGCCATGCTGTGAATCAATCCTTGTCTTATCGACGCACGTCCATGATGTCGACGCGCACCTTGTGATCGGACAGCGCCTGGATCACGGTGCGAATCGCATTGGCGGTGCGGCCTCCGCGGCCGATGACGCGGCCGATGTCCTCCGGGTTCACGCGCACACGAAGCAGTTCGCCGCGCGCGTTCTCATGGGACTTGACCGATACATCGTCCGGAAAATCGACGATGTTCTTGATGAGGTGTTCCACAGCCTGTGCAAGCATGATTGCTAGCCTTTCGCTATCGCCGTTATGACTCAGGCCTCGGCCGGAGCTTCTTCGGCGGCATCCTCAGCCGGAGCTTCCTCAGCGGCGGCGGCAGCCTCGGCTTCAGCCTTGGCCTTGGCCTCAGCCTCGGACTTGGCGGCCTTCAGCTTCTGAGCCTGGTTCTCCACGGCCTCGATGCGGGCCTCGGCGTCCGGGCCGGCCTCAACGGTCTTCAGCGTGCCTTCGGCACCCTCAAGGCCCTTGAACTTCTGCCAGTCACCGGTGATCTTGAGCAGGTTGAGCACGGGCTCGGACGGCTGAGCGCCGACGCCAAGCCAGTACTGAGCGCGCTCGGAATCGATCTTGATGGTCGAGGGCTGGGTGTTCGGATCGTAGGTGCCGATCTCCTCGATGACCTTGCCGTCACGCTTCTTGCGGGAATCGGCGATCACCACGCGGTAGAAGGCGTAGAACTTCTTGCCCTGTCGCTTCAGACGAATCTTGGTTGCCAAAATGGCTCTCCTTGTAAATACTAGGTTTGTGGTTTCTCGGTATGCTGTGTGGGGCACGGCTCGCCGGAACCCACGTGTCCTCGCGGCCCGGGGTGTAGAGGGCGCCACGCGCGCGCGAATAACTGGCCTATTATAGCGCGCAGCCCCGGACTGACACTCCGGTTGCGGCGTGCGATTGTCCGAGGCTGCGATTGTTTGGCCTGCTGATTGCCGGGATCGTTACGGGTGAGCTGTCCGGCCGGTATGATGCTGATGTAGTGTCACTTCACCGTCAACGTCGCGGTGAGGGCCAGATGATCGGTGTCTTTGATTTCGAACGACTTAACGCCGGACGGCTGCAGTCCCGGCGTGAACAGCACGTGGTCCAGTTCGATGCGCGGCCACTTGAGCCAACGGGGGAACGTGAGGTTCGGTCCGGCGCCCTGGGTCAGGCTCGCGTCCTTGAACCCGGCCTTGAGCAACGCTCGGAAGCTCGGGTGATCGGTGCCGGAGTTGAGGTCGCCCATGACCACGGCGATGTTGTGGTCGTCGATGGCCGAGGCGTTGGCGATGGCGCGCAGGCCCAGGATGCCGGCGGGCCAGTCGACGCAGCCGCGCATCGGGGACTTCGGGTGCGCCGAGCAGAACGTCACCGTGCGGGTGCGATGCAGGGAAACATCGGATGCGGGTTCCGGGTCATCGGATCGCGGGTCATCAAGCCTGAGCGTGACGGCCGGCACGTCGGCGGCGGGAATCGTCACCACGTTCGGCACGGCCGCGGCCGGTTCGTACCGCGAAAAGACGACGTTGTATCCACCGTTGTCGGTGTCCTTGGCCTCGCCTGACTGGCAGTGGGGGAGAAGCTCGCCGATGCCGGCCGCTTCCAGTCGAGCCATCAGATCGTCGCTGACCTCCTGCAAGGCAAGTACGTCGATACCGCGCGTGCGAACGTTCGCCACGATGTCGCCGGCGTCGGCGCGACCGTACCGGCAGTTCAGGGTCATGACGGCGAACCGTGCCGGCAATGTTTCACGACCTGTTTCACGTTCGCTGGATTTTGTTTCACGGGATGTTTCACGATGGGTTTCGCGGCGTTTGGCCCGCGGATCGGAAGACAGGCCCCAGTAGCTGAGCCGTTGCGAGGAAGTCAGCAGCGCGTCCGCCAGCAGACAGAACAATGCGCCCCATGCGTGCAGCCATGCGGCCACCCCGGCTCCCACCAACAGGGGAATCCACAGGAACGGCGTCAGCGCGATCATGTACGGCAGCGGCATGCGTGCCTCAGCGCCGGCCGGCAGCGCGCACAGCGCCGCCCAGATGCAACCGATGAGCGCCACGATATAGAGGAACGTGATCATGCGATTCCTTTCACTTACGACATTGGCTCCCCTCGCCGAGGGGAGCTGTCGCTGAAAGCGACTGAGGGAGCATCTCCCGAATTTGCGGGAAGCTCCCCTCAGTCAGCTCCGCTGACAGCTCCCCTCAGCGAGGGGAGCCAGAGTTTAAGGGGGATGCGGCGTATTTGTAAGGCTCTGCTAAACCGGAATTGACATGAATCCAATGGGACTACCCCTCAGTCGGCTATGCCGACAGCTCATCCTGCAATTAAGGACGGACTTCATCCGCGTTTCATTGGCTCGCCTGTCGTCTCGCACATTGCCTGCAACCAGCTCCGCTGTTTGCTTCACGGCAATGTCCTGACAAGGGGCGCCGAGAATGAGGGCGTATCAATCCTGATTTGCCTGATTTAACAGAGCCTATTGCAAGGGCCGCATCCGAAACAATCAGCGACCGAGCAGGCCGCCGAGGCCGCCGCCCAGGTTCGGGGGCAGCTCGGCACCGCTGTCACCGCCGCCCATCAGGCCTTCCAGGCCGGCGGGCAGGGCCGGGTTCTGCGGCTTCTTGGCGAACGCGGAACCGCCGGTGGAGCCGGACGACTTGCCGGACAAACGGTCGCGCAATGCCCTCTCCTCGGCCTCGCGCTTCATCGGATTGCCGGACTTGCCGCCCTTCTTCTTGTTCTTGCCCTTCTTCTTGCCGGAAGCCGGGCCGCCGAAGCCGGGGATGCCGCCGCCCATGCCGGCGCGGTTGGACATGCGCTTCATCATCTTCGCGGCCTGCTCGAAACGCTGCAGCAGGGCGTTGACCTGCGAGACCGTCACGCCGGAACCGTAGGCGATGCGGGCGCGGCGGGAGCCGTTGATGATCGACGGGTCACGGCGTTCGGCCGGGGTCATCGAACGGATGATGGCCTCGGTGCGGTCGATCTCCTTCTCGTCGAACTGCTCCAGTTCCTTGCGGTGCTGGGCCATGCCCGGAATCATGCCGAGCAGCGACTTCATCGAACCGAGCTTCCTGACCTGCTGCAGCTGGTCCAGGAAGTCGTCCAGGCCGAACGAGCCGTCGGAGATCTTCTCGGCGGCCTTGCGGGCCTCCTCCTCGTCGAACTGCTTCTGCGCCTGCTCGATGAGCGTCATGATGTCGCCCATGTCGAGGATGCGGGAGGCCATGCGGTCCGGGTGGAAGACCTCGAAGTCCTTCAGGCCCTCGCCGTTGGAGGCGAACAGGATCGGCTTGCCGGTCACGCTCGCCACGGACAGGGCCGCACCGCCGCGGGCGTCGCCATCGAGCTTGGAAAGCACCACGCCGGTGAAGTCCACGCCCTCGTCGAAGGCCTTGGCGGTCTTGACGGCGTCCTGGCCGATCATCGCGTCGATGACGAACAGGATCTCATTGGGCTGCACGGCGTCGCGGATGTCGCGGGCCTGCTTCATGAGCTCCTCGTCCACGCCCAGACGGCCGGCGGTATCGATGATCACCGTGTCGTACAGCTTCTGCTTGGCGAAGGCGATGGAGTCGCGCGCCACCTTCACCGGATCGCCGGTGGTCTGGCCCGGAGCGGCCACTGCCTCGCCGCCGTCCGACTGCACGCCCTTCTCCGGGGCGTACACCGGTACGCCGGCGCGCTCGCCGACCACCTGAAGCTGGGTCACGGCGTTCGGGCGCTGCAGATCGGCCGCCACCAGCAGCGGCGTGTGGCCGGCGTCCTTGAGCCAGTAGCCGAGCTTGCCGGCCAGCGTGGTCTTACCGGCGCCCTGCAGACCGGCGAGCATGATGATCGTCGGCGGGTTCTTGGCGAAGTTCAGCGGACGGTCCACGCCCTGGCCGAGCACATCGGTCAACTCCTCGTTGACGATCTTCACCACCTGCTGGGCGGGGTTGAGCGCCTGGGAGACCTCGGTGCCGAGCGCACGCTCGCGCACCTTGCCGGTGAAGGAACGCACCACGTCGAGCGCCACATCGGCGTCGAGCAGCGCGCGGCGGATCTCACGGATGGTGCCGTCGATGTCCGCCTCGGAAAGCTTGCCCTTGCTCTTCAGATGCTTGAACGCATTCGAGAGCCTGTCAGTCAAAGAAGAAAATGCTGCCATAATGGGCAACAGTCTAGCCTCCACGCGGGAAATCACGGGTTCGGCGGCGGCCGGCCTCGTGGCCCCTCAGCCCGCGGCACAATCCCGTCCGCCGATCGAGCGCTTCCGGTACCATGGAATGGCAATAAATCCAGTGTTTTTTGGAATGCTTATGCTGTTTTGAAAATCCTTGGACACCACCCTATACGCAGACTGCCGTGCGCCCTCGCGAATCGAGCCAACGGGTCGGAGAAACCGTGAGCCAGTGAAGTAGCGGGCCAACGCAGACATGCCGTGCAATAAGGAAGGCCCGCCTATGCCACAACATAAAACCATCGAACGCAAAGCCCTGATCGTCGGCATCGTCGTCAACGTGATTCAGGTCGCGGCCGGTATGGCCGTGTTCTTCATGACCGGTCTCAAGGCCATGTTCCTCGATTTCTCCTTCACCGCCATATCCGTGCTCTCCGGTCTCGTGGCGGTGTACCTGTCCACCCGGACCGTGCGCACCACCGAACGGTTCCCCAACGGCCTGTTCGCGCTCGAACCGATCTACGCGATCTGCAAGGCCATCTTCACCATGTCCCTGCTGGTGTATTCGCTGATCGACGTCTGCCAAGTGGCCTACGACTACTTCGTGCTCGGGGACGGCGAACGCATCGTCACCGGACCGGTGGTGATCTACGAGGTGCTGACCGTGGCCATCTGCTTCGGCCTGTACGTCTACTACCGCCGCGAGAACCGAGCGATCCGCAACGCCAGCACCATGCTCACCGCCGAATGCAAAAGCACGCTGGTGGACGGCGCGATGTCGTTCGGCATCGGCGCGGTGGCCGTGTTCCTTATGCTGCTGCCCGCCGACGGGCCGCTGGACTTCCTGCACTACACCGGCGACTTCTTCATCACCGTGGCGCTGGTGGCGTTCACCATCAAGGAGCCGTTCGGCGTGCTCAAGGACGCCTTCATCGAACTGGTCGGCGGCGTGCATGACGACGACGAGACCAACGCCTTCGTGGAGGCGGAGTCGCAGCACCACCTGCCGGCGAACACCGAATACGAGCAGACGCTGATCTTCAAGACCGGCATGAACTACACGGTGGACGTGTACCTGGCCGGCACCGGCGAGACCATCGACGTGGCCAACCTCATCGAATGCAAGCGCTCGCTGGAGCAGGCACTCAAGAAACGCCTGCACATCGTGGACGTCGACTTCGTGTTCGACTGATTCGGCTCCCGGCAGCGCAGAAACGCAGAATGGCTCCGTAGGTAATCCTGCGGAGCCATTCTTGCAATCAGTCGATCAGCGATCAGACGATTAGCCGGAAACCGGTAGGCTCTGTTAAACCAAGATTGACATGAATCCATGTCTGGCTACCCCTCAGTCGGCTTCGCCGCCAGCTCCCCTGACAAGGGGAGCCAAGAATAGGGGGACATGTCAATCTTGGTTTAACAGAGCCAACCGGCATTACTTCAGGGACCAGGTCGACCCCTGCGGGCCGTCCTCGATGGCGATGCCGGCCTCGCCCAAAGCATCGCGGATCGCGTCGGCCTTGGCGAAGTCCTTGGCCTTGCGGGCCTCCTGACGGGCCTTGAGCTGTTCGGCGATAAGCGCCTCCAGCGCGGAGTGCTCGGGGGAGTCGCCATCGGCCGCGGCGCCACCGGCGGCACCGGCGGAGACCCACGGCTCGGCCAGCGGGTCGAGACCCAGCGTATCGAGCATGGCGCGCACAGACAGCAGGGAGTCGCGCACCTCGGCGCGGGCCGTTTCCGTGTCCGCGCGGTCGGAAAGCTTGGAAAGCAAGGTATTGCCGGAACGAATCGCGGTGAAGATCGCGGCGGTGGCGCCGGACACGTTGATGTCGTCGTTCATCGCGGTCACGAAATCGGCGGGCAGGTCATCGGCGGACACGGCGGCCACCTCCTCGCGGGAGGGCTGGTCCTCAAGCACCACGCCGGCGCGCTCGATGAAGTTCGCGATGCGCTCGTAGGCGGCCTGCGCCTCCACCAGCGCCTGATCGGACCACTCCAGCATCGAACGGTACTGCACGGAACCGAGGGCGTAACGCACCACCCAGGCGGAATGCTCGGCCAGCACGGACGGTACGGACAGGCCGGTGCCCAGCGACTTCGACATCTTCTCGCCCTTGGCGGTGACCCACGCGGAATGCATCCAGCGGGCTGCCGATTCGTAGCCGGCGGCGCGCGTCTGCGCCATCTCGTTCTCGTGATGCGGGAAACGCAGGTCGAGGCCGCCGCCGTGGATGTCGAAGCCGTCCTTCAGATAACGGTGGGACATGGCGGAGCACTCGATATGCCAGCCCGGACGGCCGACGCCGAACGGCGTGGACCAGCGGGCGTCTTCGGGATCGGTGTCCTTCGGGGCCTTCCATAGCGCGAAATCGCGCGGATCGTGCTTGTCGGGGGAGGCGTCGGCCGGATCGACCGGGTTGTACTTGTCGTCGCCGGCGGCGTCCACGGACGGGCCCATGCGGTCGGCGACGGCCGCGGCCTCGTCCACCTCGGCGGTCTGCTTCTGATGGGTCAGTTCGCCGTAATGCGGCCAGGAGGCCACGTCGAAGTACACGTTGCCGGTGGGCTTGCCATCCTCGTCCACCACCACGTAGCCGTGGCCGTTGTCCAGGATGCGCTGGATGAGGTCGATCATGTCGGACATGTGGCCGGTGGCGCGCGGTTCCACGGTGGGCGGCAGCACGCCGAGCGTGTTGTACGCCTCGGTGAACTCGCGCTCGTAGTAGTAAGCGCGGGCCCACCACTGCTGTCCGGCCGCGGCGGCCTTGTCGAGGATCTTGTCGTCGATGTCGGTCACGTTGCGCACGAACGTCACCTGATAGCCGAGCTTCAGGAACCAGCGGCGCACGATGTCGAACGCCACGGCTGCGCGGATATGGCCGATGTGCGGGGACGACTGCACGGTGGCGCCACACACGTAGATGCCCACCTTGCCGGGCTTGATCGGCGTGAAATGGCTGACCTGATGCGAGGCCGTGTCATACAGGCTCAGGCCCTCGGCGGCCTTGGCCACATGCACCGGCGTCAGGCTCGACGGCATGACGGAAATGTTGAAATCCTGCGGTTCTTGGCTGTTTCCCATAGGCACCAAGCCTAAGGTCCGAGCCAGACATGGGCAAGAGGGAAACCGGTGCGCGAACCGATTGCGGCACGTGCACGATGACACCGTTCGACGGGCGTCCGTTCGCTGCCGGTGCCTTGCCGGTTCTTTGCCGATGCCCCCGGACACGGCCGTTTCTTAACACGGTTAACACGGGAGGGGCCCGTTCGTGCCACAATGGAGACATGGCCACACCACAAGTGCTCATTCTGCAACATGTCCCGTGGGAACGTCCGGGGCGTATCCTGTCCAGTCTCGAGGATCTCGGACTGGAGACGGTGACGATGAACATCACCGACAAGAAGAAGCCCGACCTTCCCGACTTCGGCGAACTGGCAGGCGTGGTGATCATGGGCGGACCGATGGGCGCGCTCGATTACGACAAATATCCCGGCCTGAAAACCGAGGCCAAGCTGGCCCGCGCGGCTGTGGCGTCCGGCAAGCCGCTGCTTGGCGTGTGCCTGGGCCATCAGATCATCGCGACGGCCCTGGGCGCGCAGCTGCGCAAGGGCGAGGAGCCGGAGATCGGATTCGCGCCGATCAAGCGCATGGACCGTCATGATTTCTTCTCCATGTGGGACAAGCAGGTCAACGTGCTGCACTGGCATAACGACGTGGTCGGGCTGCCGGAGGGTGCGCAGCTGCTGGCACGTTCCGGCTTGACCAAGGTGCAGGCGTTCCGCATCGGCCCGGCGCTGGGCATGCAGTTCCATCTCGAGGTGTGCAAGTCGCTGTTGGACGAATGGCTCGAGGAGCCGAGCATGGTCAAGGACCTCAAGGCCGCCGGCGGTTCCAAGTCCGCGCTGCGCGAGGCCTTCGAGCAGTATGACCCGCTGCTGCAGCCGCTGGCCGAGCAGGTGTTCTCCGGGTTCGCCGCCCGCTGCAACTCCTACGCCCAGACGTTGGAGCAGTAGCGCAAGTCCCCATGATGTAGTGATTGGCTCATGGTGTAGGGAACGGCCCATGATGTAGGGCCGTAAAATGGCGGAATTCCGCGGATGGTAAAATTATTCTCCCTACATCATGGGGAATTCCCTACACCATGTGCGCAAAGTGGCCGCAATATAGCAGTGATGGGCAAGCGTGCCGCTACATTGGTGAATCATGCCGACTTACGATATTGGACTGGAACACGTTTCGCTCGCCTTCGCCACCAAAACCATCTTCACCGACGTCACGCAGGGTGTGTTCGAGGGCGACCGCATCGGCATCGTCGGCCGTAACGGCGACGGCAAATCCACGCTGCTGCACCTGTTCCGCGGCACCCAGGAACCGGATTCCGGCCGTGTGACCAAGCGCGGCGGCCTCACCTTCGGCATGCTCGACCAGCGCGACCCGCTCGACGACAACGCCACGATCCGCGAAGCCGCACTGGAGGGGCGCGCGGACTACGAATGGGCGTCCGACAACACCTCCCGCGAGATCGTGGAGGCGCTGCTCGGCGGCATGAGCCTCGACGCCAAGGTCGGCTCCCTGTCCGGTGGCCAGCGCCGTCGCGCCGATCTGGCCCGCTTGCTGCTCAAGGACTGGGACATCCTCGCGCTCGACGAGCCCACCAACCACCTCGACGTGGTCACCATCCACTGGCTCGCCGAGCACCTCAAGAACCGTTGGTCCAAAGGTCAGGGAGCGCTGCTGCTCGTCACCCACGACCGATGGTTCCTCGACGAGGTGTGCGAGTCGATGTGGGAGGTCCACGACGGCGTCATCGAACCGTTCGAGGGCGGCTATTCCGCATACATGCTCCAGCGCGTCGAACGCGACCGCCAGGCCGACGTACGCGAGACCAAGCGCCGCAACCTGGCCCGCAAGGAGCTCGCCTGGCTCTCGCGCGGCGCCCGCGCCCGCTCCACCAAGCAGAAGTTCCACGTCCAGGCCGCACGCGAGCTCATCGCCGACGTGCCGCCGATGCGCAACACCCTGGAACTGAAGCAGATGGCCACCTCCCGACTCGGCAAGCAGGTGGTCGACCTCATCGACGTGACGCAGATCTTCGAACACACGCAGGGCACGGTCGCCGACATCGACCCGGACGTGGCGGCGCTCGCCGACTCCGCCTCCCGCGTGGACGTGGTCAACGCCATGTACGCCGAACCGCAGCTGCACGGTTCCGTGGAGGTGGCGGTCACCGACATGACCGACCCGCGATTGGTGGATGCTGGCGTGCCCGAGGCCGTGGCAGCCGCCGAGGAGGCGCGCGCGAAGGCCGAGGCCGAAGGCGGTGCTGCGGCGCTCGCCGACGACCGTGAGGTGCGGCGCATGAACACCGGCGGCGAGACCATCGGCGGACCGGCTGCGGGCGACGCGGCCGGCGCCGACGAGACGGGCACGGGTGCCACGTCCGCCGCACGCAAGATCACGGTGTCCGGCCGCGAGATCCTGGACGATGTGACCTGGCTGATCGGTCCCGGCGACCGTTTCGGCATCGTCGGCGCGAACGGTGCCGGCAAGTCCACGCTGCTCAAGCTCATCGACGGCACGCTCACGCCCACTGCAGGTCATGTGAACATCGGCAAGACCGTGAAGTTCGCCGTGCTCTCGCAGCGTCTCGACGAGCTGGAGAAGCTGGGCCAGTACAAGATCAAGGAAGTACTCTCCCGTTACAAGCCGAGCTACATCGTGGACGGCAAGGAGGTCACCCCCGGCCAGCTCATGGAGCGTCTCGGCTTCGAATCCGCGCAGCTCATGACGCCGATCCGCGACCTGTCCGGCGGCCAGAAGCGCCGCATGCAGCTGCTGCTCATCCTGCTCGACGAGCCGAACGTGCTCATCATGGACGAGCCCGGCAACGATCTGGACACCGACATGCTCGCCGTGATGGAGGATCTGCTCGACACCTGGCCCGGTACGTTGATTGTGGTGTCCCACGACCGCTACCTGCTCGAGCGTGTGACCGACCAGCAGTTCGCACTGCTCGGCGGCAAGGTGCGCCATCTGCCCGGCGGCGTGCAGGACTACCTCGACATGGTCGAGGACATCAAGAACGGCAAGGGACTGCCGGCCGACAACCCCGGCTTCGCGGGCACGGGCGGCAGCTCGTCCAGGAAGGGTGCCAAGGGTGCGGCCGCTTCGGTTCAGGGCACCGCAAACGGTTCGGGCTCCGGCGCCCAGGCTTCGGGCGATGCCAAGTCCGGTGGCGATGCTGGCGCTGCTACCGGTGCCGCCGAGCCGAAGCTCACCGGCAAGGCCTTCCACGAGGCGTCCAAGCGCGTCAAGGCCATCGAACGCAAGCTCGCCAAGCTCGAGGAACAGAAGAGCGACATCGAAGCGCAGATGGCCGCGCACGATCCGGCCGACTACGAGGGCCTCAACAAGCTCAACGAGCAGCTCAACGCCATCACCGCCGAAAACGACGACCTCGAAGCCGAATGGCTCGACCTGTCCGAGCAGCTGGGATAAGCGGAGCTGGGCTAAGCAGACGTCCTTGAGCCATGGCTCTGCTTGGCCCAGCTCGGTGCGGACTCGGAGGACGTCCCCAATCGGCTCTGCCGGCAGTTTCCCATGACGGGGGCGGAAGCCCAGCTGCGACCTCGGCCGGACAGAGCGATTACTGTTGCCGGGCGAAGTCCTGCAGCATCTCCAGTGACGTGAGCCCCTGGTCTATGGCGACGTAGGCCAGGCCGACGATTCCGGTTCGGGCCTCGTCGTTGCAGGACTCGATGCGCAAGGATTTGGTGGCCAGCGGTTGCGCGCGGGCCCACACGCGCTCGCGGATGCCGTTAAGCAGCAGCTCGCCGCAATGCGAAAGCTCGCCGCCGACGACGATGCATGAGGGATTGAGCATATTGACGCATGCGGAGATCACATCGCCGATGAGCCGTCCCGCCTGCCGGATGAGCTGCACGGTTTCGATATCGCCGTGAGTGGCAAGCTCCACCACCTCATCCAAGGTGTGCACGGGTTTGCCTTGGGTTTGCAAAGCCGGCAGAATGGCCCATCCGCCGGCGGTGGCCTCCACGCACCCGGTATTGCCGCAACGGCAGAGACTGTGCTCTCCGATCCTGCCGAAGACGTGGATATGACCGATGTCTCCCGCCGCGCCAAACGCGCCATGCATGATGGAGCCAGAGGAGATGATGCCAGCGCCAAGTCCCATGCCGGCATGCACATAGAGAAGATGGGGAACGATGTGCTCTCCATCGGCGGCCAGCTGATATGCCTTGCATAGTGCGCGGGCGTTGGCGTCGTTCTCGATGAAGGCCGGTACATGGTATCGGTCGGCGAAGAACTCGCGCAGATGACGGTTCTCCCAGTGCTGCATGACCGGAGCCTGGATGATGTTGCCGGTGACCGTTTCGACTCGCGTGGTCACGGCCACGGATACCGCGAACAGTCGGGGCGTTGCGGTTGCCGTGATGCCTTCGTCTGTCGTGGCTGGGTCGTTGACGGTTACGGGGACCTCGTCGTTGCCTATGACGGCGCCGGTGTCGGTCCGGCTGGCGAGCTTCCCGGTCAGCATGGCGTCGGCTGCCCCGCAGATCATATCCAGGGTCTCGTCCGGTTCGTTCTCCGCACCGGCGCTGACGGTCCGGACCAGTACAGGCCGCCCGTCCAGATCGCACAGGGCGATTGTGGTGGCCGTGGTGGCGATGTCGATGGCGAGGATGTGCGCACAGGAGGGGTTGAAGGCGAATCCCTGCGCCGGTCGTCCGCCGGTCGGGCTGGGCATGGTCAGTGGTTGCGCGATGCCGATGGCGGTGAGCTCGTCGATGCGCTTGTTCACGGTCGGACGCGCCCAACCGGTTGCGGTGCCGATTTCACTGCGCGTCATCGGGCCGTGCTCTCGCAAGTGTGTGAGTAGCTCGACAGTGCCGGCGCTGATATCGATATTCTCCACTGACTTATCCATAGCTGTTAGCATACAGCATCGGCATATTTGACAAATTCTTTACAATTACTTCCCTACTTTTGTATAGTAATATACAAAACAATGGTATAGTTATGTATTGCAAGGAGGAAACGGATGGCGGTGAAGCATTCGGCTACTCCACTCGTTGGAAACACCGGTGGTGGAAAACCAATGAGGCCAGCGTAACTACAACAGAACATATTCCGAGGAAGGAAACGACAATGGTGGTCAACATCGCAAATCTCGAAGAGGCCAAAGCTCGTGTCAAGGAGCTGCTCGAATCCCATGAACGTGTGATTCTCGGCATTGTGGGTGCTCCCGGTGCCGGCAAATCCACGTTGGCGCAGCTGCTGGCCGAGGCGTTCGCCGAAGGTGTGCCGGGCGTCGTTGCCGAGCCGGTGGATCACTTTGCCGCTTGGGTGCCGATGGACGGTTATCATCTGGCGGATGTGGAATTAAAGCGTTTGGGGCGTCTGCAGCGCAAGGGTGCCATCGACACCTTCGACGCACGCGGCTACCGCTCGCTGCTGCAGCGCATTCATCAGGGCGAAGATGGCGTAATCTACGCTCCGATGTTCGAACGCGACCTCGAGCAGCCGCTGGCCGGCGCTATCCCGGTGTTTCCGTGGACACGTTTCGTGGTGACCGAAGGCAATTACCTGCTCGACGAGGCTGATGCGTGGGCGGATGTGCGCGCCGCCATGACCGAGGTGTGGTACGTCGATGTTGACGATGATCTGCGTCGCGAACGTCTGGTCAAGCGTCACATCAAGTTCGGCAAGGCGCCGGAGCAGGCCCGCAAGTGGGTCATGGAGGTCGACGAGGTGAACGCGCGCCGCATCGCCTCATGCCGTGACCGCGCCGACGCCACCGTCGAGCTGCCGCCGCTGGCTCTTTGACTCCGCAATCGTCCATACTCACTTCGCTAAACGTACGCTGATTGCTCGCTGGCGTACTGCTAATGAAGTGTTATGCTTTCCCGCCGAAAACGTGCGCTGGACTTCCGTCGGCGTATGTTTCCGGCGGTTCTCTATCGCGTTGTATGCTCCGCATGTTCCCAGGGATTGATGAGCTTCACTCCGGTGCCTTCGAAATCCTTAGTGTTTCGGGTCGCCACGGCTGCGCCGTGAGCACGCGCGATGGCTGCAATCATGGCATCCTGTACGCCGATGGGGCGTCCGGCTTGTCGGCGTGATGAGGCGATTGCGGCATAATGAGCTGCGGTTTCGACATCAAAAACAAGGGTGCGGTATCGGAAATTATCCAGAAAGGCGACCGTTGCGTTCTGAACATAATTCTTCCGGCGTGATGTCGGCATCAGAGCTACTCCATATAGCAGTTCTGCGACGGTGATGCTAGTCGTGTATAGATTCTGAAGATTCTGCGCAATTATCCAATTCCGCACCGAACGATTTGTGTGCTGCTTGGTGATAATTTCGCTGACGACATTGGTGTCAAGCACAATCATCATCGTCTCCGAAATCTACTGGTCGTGGCTCTGTATCGTATGTGTTGCGAGGGAGGACAAGTTCCTCATCTTCGTCCAATCCGTTCCCGTCCAGCAATCGTTGCATCTCTGCCACAAGATCAGCGGTCGTAACGATTTTGTGTGCCACATACTGCGAAGTGAACTCTTCCAATACCGATTTGGCCTCAGCCTCCATAGAACGATTGTTGTTCTTGGCTGCCTTTTTTAATATTTCTACGCATTCGTCAGGCACTTTGCGCAAAGTGATGGTTGCCATGTTGGGGCTCCTTTCTATAAGTCGACCTAAGAAAGACATCGTTGTCTGTGCTAGCAAAATGCTAGCACAATCCGCATGCATTTTGCTAGCATGTCAAAACATAGAAAAACCTCACGAGACGTACGCTGACAAGGAATCAGCGTACGTCTCGTGAGGCTGTTGGCTTGAATTGGTTTGACTGAGTGACCGAATCAGCGGCCGGTGACTTCGGAGCCGACGACCTTTTCCGAAAGGGCACGCGGGCCGCGGGTCACGGCCACGGCGCCGGAACGCACCAGCTCGATGACGCCGTAGTGCTCCAGAAGGCCCAGTAGCGCGTCGATCTTGCCCTCGGCGCCGGTGGCCTCGATGGTCAGCGACTCCGGGTTCACGTCCACCACGCGCACGCGGAACAGACGCACAATCTCGAGCACGTCGGAACGGTTGGACTGGTTGGCCGCCACCTTGATGAGCACCAGCTCACGCTCCACGGTGGAATTCGGGTCCAGCTCCACGATCTTCAGCACGTGCAGCAGCTTGTTGAGCTGCTTGATGATCTGCTCCAGCGGCACGGCCTCCACGTCGGCGGTCACGGTCACGCGGGAGATGTCCGGACGCTCGGTAGGGGAGACGGACAGCGAATTGATGTTGAACGCGCGGCGGGCGAACAGGCCGGCGATACGGGCCAGCACGCCGGGGCGGTTCTCCACCAGGACGGAGAGCGTGTGACGCTCGGAACCCGGCTGGGATGCAGGATACATAGCCATGATTATTCCCTTTCCTCGCTATCCTCAGTGCTCGTCCGCGGCGTTGTCGATGACGGCCGGATCGCCGACCGGCTCGGTGCCGGGAGCCGGCGCGCCGCCCATCAGCGGCTTGATGCCGGGCATGTACGTCACCTCGTCGTTCGAGGCGCCCGCGGCGACCATCGGCCACACCATCGCGTCCTTCCACACACGGAAGTCGATGAGCACCGGGCGGTCGTTGATCTCGTTCGCCTGCTTGATGGCGTCGATCGCCTCCTGTTCGGTGAACGCGCGGATGCCCACGCAGCCGTACGCCTCGGCCAGCTTGATGAAGTCGGGCACCTCCAGCGGAGCCTCGCCGGCGGCCAGCTGGGACTCGCCCTCGGTGCCGTGGGCCTCGCCGTCCTTGAGGTTGGTCTGCGAATAGTGGTTCTGGTAGAACAGCGTCTGCCACTGGCGCACCATGCCGTACACGGAGTTGTTGAGAATCGCGATCTTCACCGGGGCATGATCCAGGAACGCGGCGGCCAGCTCCTCGGAGGTCATCTGGAAGGAACCGTCGCCGTCGATGAGCCACACCGGCTTCTTGCCGTCGAACTCGCGGGCGGAGCCCACGGACGCGCCGATGGCGGCGGGCAGGCCGTAGCCCATCGTGCCCAGACCGCCGGAGGAAAGCCAGGAGTGCTGGTTCTTGAAGTCGATGAACTGCGAGGCCCACATCTGGTGCTGTCCCACGCCCGTGACCCAGATGGTGTCCGGGTCGGCGAGCTCGGAGAGCTTCTTGATGACCCACTGCGGGGCCAGCGAGCCGTCGGTCGGCTCGGCCCAGGTCATCGGGTACTGCTCGCGCCAGCCGTTGATGGCATCCCACCACGGCTTGAGGTTCGGCTTGCCCTGGATGGCCTGCGTGCGCTCGATCTCGGGGATGAGATCGTCCAGCACGGTGGCCACGTCGCCCACGATCGGCACGTCCGGCTGACGGTTCTTGCCGATCTCGGCCGGGTCGATGTCGATGTGGATCACGCGGGCCGTGGGGGCGAAGGCGTCCAGTTTGCCGGTGACGCGGTCGTCGAAGCGGGCGCCGATGGCCACCAGCAGGTCGGCGCGCTGCACGGCGCCGGTGGCCGCGATCGTGCCGTGCATGCCGAGCATGCCGAGGTTCTTCGGATCGCTGTCCGGCACGATGCCTCGGGCCGGCAGGGTGGTCACGATCGGGGCGCCGGTCAGGTCGGCCAGGGCCTTGACCTGTGCGCCGGCGTTGGAGCGGGCCGCACCGCCGCCCACGTAGAGCACCGGACGGTAGGACTTGGAGAACAGCTTGGCGGCGTCGGAAAGCACGCGGCCATGCGCCTTGGTGGTGGGGTTGTAGCCGGGCAGGATCATGCGCTGCGGCCAGGAGTAGTACATCTCGCCGGTCTGGGCGGTCTTGGTCAGGTCCACCACCACCGGGCCGGGACGGCCGGTGCGGGCGATGTAGTACGCCTCGGAGAGCACGCGCGGGATGTCCTGCGCGCGGGTCACGAGGAAGGAGTGCTTGGAGACCGGATAGGTGATGCCCACGATGTCCGCCTCCTGGAAGGCGTCGGTGCCGATGGCGTTGACGCCCACCTGGCCGGTGATGACCACCATCGGCACGGAGTCCATGTTCGCGTCCGCGATGGCGGTGACCACGTTGGTGGCGCCCGGGCCGGAGGTCACGATGCACACGCCCACCTTGCCGGTGGCCAGCGCGTAGCCCTCGGCGGCGTGTCCTGCGGCCTGCTCGTGGCGCATGAGCACGAAGCGGAACTTCGTGTCGTCGTTGATCTGGTGGTAGACGGGCAGGATGGCGCCGCCGGGGATGCCGAAGACGTCCTCAACGCCCAGGTCTTCCAGCGAACGGACCAGCGCCTGTGCGCCGGTCATCTTCTCGCCGTCGATGATGGTCTGCTTGTCGGTGGCCGCATAGGTCTTCGGCACGCCGCTGAATGCCTGCAAGGGCGTAGGTAAAGCCATGATTCCTCTCACCTTGTTATCGATGCGCGCGAGAGCCCGCCCGGCCTGGGATGAAGGTCGGCCTGTCTCGTCCGTGATTCCGACCGCGTCTGCTGGGACTTGTGGCCCCGACGCGGTCTGTCGCTCGTGTGTTCTCAAGTCTATTCGTTCGTCAGACAGCGGGGCCCGGCGTGCTCAGTGGGCAGACACCGGCACGCGCGTGCCGTCCGCAATACAGACATGGCACCGGTGCAATCGGTTGCATCGGTGCCATGTCATGCGTGTCCGTCAACTCCGTCAGCGGTTGTCCTTGCGCTGGTCCAGCGTCTTCCAGCCGGCTTCGGCGGCGGCCAGCTGCGCCTTGCGCTTGCTGGAGCCCTTGCCCACGCCGATCACTTCCTTATAGGTCTCGCCGCCGGTCTTGTCGGTCATGACCAGCGTGGCCTTGGCGGTGAAGATCTGCGCGTATTCCGGTCCGGAGACCTCCATGCGGTAGATCGGGTCCGGCAGTCCCATGTTGTGCGCCTTAACGGTCAGCGAGGTCTTCCAATCGAGCGCCGGGCCTTCGGTGGCCACTTCGGCGAGCGTGTCGTCGATGAGGCGGTGGACCACCTTGCGGGCCTCGTCGATGCCGTGCTCCAGGAAGGTGGCGCCGATGAGCGACTCCACGATGTCGCACAGGATGGAGTTCTTCTCCGCGCCGCCCTGCTCGGCCTCGCCGTGGCCCAGCAGGATGTAGGGGCCCACCTTGAGCTTGGTCTTGGCGATGGCGCTCAGCGCGTCCTCCGAGACGGCCTTGGCTCGCATCTTGGCGAGCTGGCCCTCGGTCATGTCCGGGTGGATGGTGAACAGCGTTTCGGTGGAGACCAGCTCCAGCACCGCGTCTCCCAGGAACTCCAGTCGCTCGTAGTTGGGCACGCCGGGGTGCTCATGCGAGAAGGAGCGGTGGGTGAGCGCCTGAACCAGCAGGTCCGGGCTGATGGTGGTGCCCAGGGCCTCAAGCAGTTCGTTGGCGGGTTGCGGTTGCTGTTCGGTGTCTTCGGTCATGGTGATAGGTCATCCTCCATGTGGGATGCAGGTGGGATGTGTGGTTGGTTACGCGAAGGCCCCGCCACCCGTCGATGGCAGGGCCTTCATTATGCCGTTATCTCAGGGCTCACTTGGTGTGGGCCGGCTGGATGGCGGAGCGGTAGGTGCGGCCGCGGAAGGAACCGCAGCTCGGGCAGGCCATGTGCGGCAGGGTCGGGGCGCCGCAGTTCGGGCAGCTCACGGTCTTAGCAGCGGTGGCCTTCCAGTTCGCGCGACGCGAGTGCGTGTTGGCGCGCGAGGTCTTGTACTTAGGCAGTGCCATTTTCAGTATCCTCTATTTCGTTCGAACAATTGAGCTTAAGCGTCCGTTATCTTAGCGCGGGGCTCGTACAAAGTCCAAACCGGCGGTGTCACTGTCAGGCTCGTCGCCCGGCGCCGCCGCGTCACTCGCCCTGCTCGGCCTCCAGCTGGGCCTTGAGAGCGGCCAGACCTGCGAAGCGGATGTCGGTGGTCTCGTGGTGATGGTCGGGCTCCTCGTTCAGATCCACGCCGCACTGCGAGCACAGGCCCTTGCAGTCGGGGCGGCACAGCGGCTGCAACGGCAGCGATTCGACCAGCGTGTCGCGCAGCATGGCCTCGATGTCCGCGAACGCGCCGCGCTCCAGCAGCGGGTAGGTGTCCTCGGACTCGTCCTCGCCGGCGATGATGTCCACTTCCTCGTCGCGCTTGCCCTGCTTGCCGTGGGCATCGTTGGCGGGCGATTCGTAGGGGAAGAAGACGGTGACGTTCACCGTCCAGTCCTTGTCGATGGGCTTGAGGCACCGGGTGCACTCGCTCTTGAACGGCGCGGTCACGCGGCCCGTGAAGATCAGGCCGTCCACGATGGAGTCGAACGAGCCGCTCACGTGGACGGGCTCGCCCTCCTTGATGCCCACGATGTCATCGCCGATGCCGGCGGGTGCCGGGAAGTCGGCGTCGACCGGCTTGGACTGACCGGCGCGGGAGGCGACCTGCGCCACCGGAATCGCCCACGGGGAATCCTCAACTCGTGCCATGGTTCTGTTGCCTTTCGTGAAGTGATTGTGCGCGCGTCGCCTTGACGCGCGCGTGTCTGTATTCGATGTTCGTGCGGTTTCCATACGGCGCCCGCGTGAGTGCCGTGATTACGGTGATTGCCGTGATCGCAGGCCTGGGCGCTACCGCCGGCCCGCGGCCGTCACTGCGCCTCGGGGTAGTCGTTGAGCGTCAGGTTCGGCATCTTTTCGCCGGCGGCGCGCTGGCGCTCCTCCAGCACGTTGAGGCCGGCGTGCACGTCCTGGGTGAGCTTGCCGAGCTGCTGGGACAGGCCCTCCATCACGGTGGTGCAGTACTGGTCCGCGCCGCGCGTGAGATGGTCCGCCTTGGCCTGCGCGGTCTCCAGGATCGTGCGCGCCTTCTGGCGGGCCAGTTCGGTCACGTTCTCCTGGCCGGCCAGGAACTGGGCCTGCTCGTTGGCGTCCTTGATCATGTCCGCGGCGCGGCTCTGGGCGGAGGCCACGATGGCGCTGGACTGGCTCTGGGCCGATTCCAGCCGGCGCTCGGCCTCGCGCATCAGGGCGGAGGCGCGCTCCAGCTGCACCGGCAGCATCTTCTTGAGCTCGGAGAGACGGTCGGTGAACTCGTCGCGATCCACCTTGACCATGCCGGGCGTGAAGATGGACGACTTCGCCTCCTCCAGGGAGGCCTCCATCTCGTCGATGATGTCGTAGACCGTGGTGAATTCCTCGCGGCTCTGGTCGTCGTGGTCGGCTCCCGCGCCCTCGCGCAGGTCCGGCATCGCGTCCATGAAGGCGGGACGGCTGCCCGCGGCGTTGGCCGCGTTGGCGTTCGCGGCGGCCTCGGCACGGGCCTTGAGCTGGGCGGGCGTGGGCTGCAGCGGGCCGTCGGGCATGGCCTGGGCGGCTTCGGTGGGACCGGGCTCGCGCAGGTCCGGCATCTGCGGCATGGCGGCCTGCTGACGGGCCACGGGAGCCGGGGCGTCAGGCGTGACGGGGGCCTGCGGCTGCGCGCCGGTCGGGGCGTCCACCGGGTCGGCCGGCGGCGTGGGAATCGAATTGGTGCTCGGCGACTGGCCGTCGTCGTTCTGGTTCCGGCCGGTCAGATCGACGTAGCCGGTGGGGTGATCATCGTTCATATTCAGTCCTTCCGCGTACGTTCCTGGGCCAGGGCCTCGGCGAGCATCGGGACCACGCAATCGGGCACCATGCCGGTCACGTCGCCGCCGTGGCGGGCCACGTCCTTGACTATGGAACTGGAGATGTGTTCAAGAATCGGGTCGGCCGGCAAGAACAGGGTCTCGATGCCGGCGAGCTTGCGGTTGACCAGGGCCATGCCGAGCTCGGCCTCGTAGTCGCCGTTCTGGCGCAGGCCCTTGACGATGACGCTGGCGCCGACCTTCTTGCAGTAGTCGGTGATCAGGCCGTCCGTGGAGGAGACCGTGATATTGGTGCATCCGGCCTTGTCCAGGGCGCGGCGGATCACCTCCACGCGCGTCGATTCGGAAAACATCGGTGTTTTCGCGGCGTTGACGGCCACCACCACGTGGACCTCGTCAAAGAACCGCGCCGAGCGCTCGATTACATCCAAGTGTCCGGCGGTCACGGGGTCGTACGAGCCGGGGCATACTGCGATAGTCATGCCTTATAGCCTACCGCGACTGGTGCGCTTCGGCGCCGCCGGTGACGTGGGGAATCTATGATGGTAGGCGGACTTGCTGCCGAATATGAAGGAAAGTGGTGCGACGATGATGTTCGTTGATGATGCCGAGCCGTTGAGGAACCCCGATCAGGGAGCCGGTACGTCGGTGCTGGAGCGCCCGCAGACCCAGGAGGCGCCGGTGCGCGACGATGGCGGCGACGCCGATCGTTTCGCACATTATGTGTCCAAGGACCGCATCGCCGAGTCCCGCATGACGGGACGCCCGGTGGTGGCGCTGTGCGGCAAGGTGTGGGTGCCCAAGCACGACCCGTCCAAGTACCCCGTCTGCCCGGACTGCAAGCGCATCTACGAGGAGATGATGGCGTAGTTTTTCGCTGGGATGGAATCGGCCTTTGGCCGATGCAGCGTTTTCCGCAGGGCTTTGCGCCCTGCTCCTCTTCTCTCCCTCCGTCATCGGCTTCGCCGATGCCACCTCCCTCGTCAGAGGGAGGCAAGGTCCTTGTACGTATAGGCTTGGCCCCTCTGACGGGACATTGCTGTAAAGCAAACAGCACAGTGTGCTGTTTGTAGGCAATGTGCGAGACGACAGTCGAGCTAATAAGACGCGAACGAAGTTCGTCCGTAATTACGGGACGAGCTCCCGCGAAGAGGGTGGGGGAGAGAAGCAAAGCAGACGCAGTCTGCGGAAAACCTCGCATCGGCCAAAGGCCGATTCTGTTCTCCGTCAAACGCTGAAACTACCTCGACGCGATCTCGTCGATGAGCTTGAGCTCCTCGTCGGTGAAGTGCGTGTTCTTCAGGGCGCCGATGTTGTCGATGATCTGCTGCGGCTTGGAGGCGCCGGCCAGCACGGAGGTCACCTTGCCGTCGTGCAGCAGCCAGGCCAGGCTCATCTCCGCGAGCGTCTGGCCGCGCTCGGCCGCCAGGTTGTTGAGGTCCACGATCTGGCCGTGCAGCTTGGCGGTCAGAGCGGAATCGTTGAGGAATCGCGGATCGCGGGCGATGCGGCTGTCCGCCGGGATGCCGTTAAGGTAGCGGTTGGTCAGCAGGCCCTGCTCCAGCGGGCAGAAGGTGATGAGGCCCTTGCCCAGCTTGACGGCCGTGTCCTTGAGCCCGTTGCGTTCCACGGTGCGGTCGAGGATGTTGTACTTGTTCTGGTTGATGATGAACGGCACGTGCAGTTCGCTGAGGATTGCGGCGGCCTTCTCCATGGTCGGGCCGTCGTAGTTGGACAGGCCCACGTACAGCGCCTTGCCGGAGTTCACGGCCTGGGCGAGGGCGCCCATCGTCTCCTCAAGCGGGGTCTCCGGATCCGGGTGGTGGTGGTAGAAGATGTCCACGTAGTCCAGACCGAGACGCTCGAGGCTCTGGTCGAGGCTGGCGAGCAGGTACTTGCGGCTGCCGAGGTCGCCGTAGGGGCCGGCCCACATCTCGTAGCCGGCCTTGGTGGAGACCACGAGCTCGTCGCGGTGGTGCTTGAAGTACTTGGCGAGCAGCAGACCGCAGTTCTTCTCGGCCTGGCCGGGCTCCGGGCCGTAGTTGTTGGCCAGGTCGAAGTGGGTGATGCCGTTGTCGAACGCGGTGAAGACCAGCTGCTTCATCTGCTCGAAGGGCGTGATGTCGCCGAAATTGTGCCAGAAGCCGAGCGAGACGGCCGGCAGCTTGAGGCCGGAGACGCCGGCGCGGTTGTAGGTCATCGAATCGTAGCGATGCGGGTTGGGGGTGTATGTGGCGGTCGGTTCGAACATGATGCTCCTTTGCGCGGGATTGCGGTGCTGATAGTATGGTTCCAGTTCAAGTGAACTTGAATGCAAATGCGGTGCGGCGCATCGGCGTGTCGTACCGACTCCGGCCTGATGGCGGCCGGATTGCTTCGCAAGGAGGCCTATATGGAATCGAATCGGGGCACGTACACGATTCGCGAGGTGGCGGCGCGGTTCCATATGCAGCCGTCCACGCTGCGCTACTACGAGGATCAGGGCCTCCTGACCAACGTGGGCCGCACGGCCGCGGGCCAGCGCGTCTACGAGGAGTGCCACATCAACCGGCTGCGGGCCATCTGCTGCTTCAAGAACGCCGGCATGACCATCGACGATCTCAAGAAGTTCTTCGCCTACGAACAGGACGAGCCGGCACACATCGATGAGATCCTGGAATTGCTGGAGTCCCGCCGCGAAACCTTGGACGAGCAACGGCGCGCGCTGGACGAGGCGGCGATGCATGTCCAGCGCAAACTCCACTACTACGGGGGCATCAAGCAGGCCCTTGACGCGGGTGAGCCGTTGCCTGACTGGCGTGACTACAAGACCCGCGTCTATTCGATCGACTGCTGAGCCGACCTCCAAGCGCGCGCGAAAACCGTCGTGCGCGGCTTTCGCGTGGTGCCGCCCAAGTCGTCTGAGGCCTTAGCGGCATCGCTTCCGCGTCCATTGCCGGCGAAGGGAGCCGCCGAAGCGTTGGGGTTGCTTGGTTACTTGCCGACGTACGGGTCGTCGAAGAAGCCGAGCTCGTACTTGACGGCGGTCTGGAAGCGCTCGCGCAGCTCGGGGTCGTTCGGGTCGGCCACGCGGTTGAACTCGTTGATGAGGAACTCGACCCACTCGGTGAAGTAGTCGCCGCGATGCACGTCCACCCAGCCGCGATGCTCGGGCTTGACCGGCAGCTTGCGGCCGTGATCCGTGGCGCGCTCGGCCCAGTCGAGGTAGAGGCTTTCGGCCACCACGAGCACGGCGAGGCCGTCCGCGTAGGAGCGGGTCTCGATGGTGTCCGTGTACAGCTTCTTGAAGCCGATGCTGGCCGGGGCCAGTTCGGGGTGCAGGATCTGGTCCTCGCTCACGCCGTACTGGTCGAAGCGGTCCTGGAAGTAGGTGTCCTCGTCGGCGGCGATGAAGCCGAGCTGGGCGGCGAGACGCACCTTGGCCTTCATCGTGTCGGCGGAGGCCAGCACCTGGCCGATCAGGGAGAGGAAGTCGCTGGCGAACTGGTAATCCTGGATGAGATAGTCGCGCAGGACCTCCGGGGCGATGGTCTCGTTCACGAGCTCCTTGACGAAGCGGTGGTTGACGGCCGCCTCCCAGTCGTCGTGGGTCAGTTCGCGCAGCTGCTCGTATGGGGTCTTGGTGGTGCTGGTTTCGGTCATGGTCGGAGCCTTCCCTTGTTCTTGATGATGATGCATTGGACGCCGTGGTGGCGCATGCCCCTTCACGCGCCCAGTCTACCGGGATGCGGCGTGGTGCGGAAGGGTTTCGCGCTATGACCAATCGCACATTGGGGGAAGTAAAGTCTCTTGGCTCCCCTTGAAGGACGCCGCCGTAAAGCGGACAGTTCAGTGGACTGTCCGCTTTACGGCGTGCGAGACGGCAGTCGAGCCAGCAAAACGCGAACGAAGTTTGTCCGTAATTGCGGAAGAGTCGCGGAGCGTGACTGAGGGGTAGTCTGTTCGATTAATCTGGACTACCCCTCAGTCACGCTCCGCGTGACAGCTCCCCTGACAAGGGGAGCCAAGAGAGGGGGCTACAGGACTGTAGTCTCAGTAGGAATCACCGGCTCGCCCTTCATGAGGCTCTGGGCGGTGATGGGCAGCTCGGCCAGGGCCTTGGCGCGGTAGTCGTGCGCGGCCATGATGGCATCGTGGCCCTGCCAGGTCGAGTCGATCTCGCCGTGGTCCACGAAGTCCACCAGCAGGTTCTTCCACTCCGGGTTCGGCTCGAACGTGGCCAGCTTGTCCTCCGAGCCGGAGATCACGTGCTCGGCGTCGGCCAGTGCATATTCATAGGAGCGGAACGCCAGCTTGCGGCCCGGCACGGTGGCCTTGTTCTTGGACTTCTTGGCCACGGACTGCATGGTGCCGTCCGCGCCCTCGCGCTCGGTGAGCTTGTACACCATCGCGCAGGTGGGGGCGCCGGAGCCGGTGACCAGCATGGTGCCCACGCCGTAGGAGTCCACCGGTGCGGTCTGCAGCGCGGCCAGCGCGTACTCGTCCAGATCATTGGTCACGGTGATGGTGGTGTTCGTGGCGCCCAAGGCATCCAGCTGGTTGCGCACGCGCTGGGCCATGGCGGCCAGGTCGCCCGAATCGATGCGCACGCCGCCGAGCTCCGGGCCGGCCACCTCCACGGCGGTCTTCACGGCCTCCTCGATGTTGTAGGTGTCCACCAGCAGCGTGGTGTTGCGGCCCAGGGCGTTGATCTGCGATTCGAAGGCGTCACGTTCGGAATCGTGCACCAGCGTGAAGCAGTGCGCGGCCGTGCCGATGGCCTTCAGCCCGTACATCTGGGCGGCCAGCAGGTTGGCGGTGCCCTTGAAGCCGCCCACCACGGCGGCGCGGGCTGCGGCCACGGCGGCCCACTCGTTGGTGCGGCGTCCGCCCATGTCCATGCACGGGCGGTCCTTGGCGGCCGAGACCATGCGGGATGCGGCCGAGGCGACGGCGGAATCGTAGTTCAGAATGGACAGGATCAGCGTCTCCAGCAGCGTGCATTCGCCGAATGTGCCTTCGACCTGCAGGATCGGGGAGTTCGGGAAGAACATCTCGCCCTCGCGGTAGCCGTGGATCGAGCCGGAGAAGCGGAAGCGCTCCAGCCACTTGATGGTCTCGGGGCTCACCACATGGCGGTCGGCCAGGAACCGCAGGTCCTCCTCGTCCAGGTGGAAGCGTTCGAGCGCGTCGAGGATGCGGCCGGTGCCGGCCACCACGCCGTAGCGGCGGCCTTCCGGCAGATGGCGTGTGAACACCTCGAACACGCACTTGCGGTCGGCGGTGCCGTCCTTGAGTGCGGCGTCGAGCATCGTGTATTCGTACATGTCGGTCATCAGCGCCGGCGAATAATCAAGCATGGCGGACCTTTCTTCAGTGACTTAGGCTGCGTTCCCACTTTTGGTTACAGTGACTATAAGTGTAGTCGCGGCCGTGGCCCGGCGCCTCCCGCGTCATACGGCTGGGCGTACGATGGGGCGCATGGTTGAAATCAAAGATCTGCTCAAGGAACATCAAATCATCCGCGCCGACGGCCGCAAGGTGGACGAGCTGCGTCCGGTGCGCATCACCCGTCACTTCACCGACGCCCCGGAGGGCTCCGTGCTCATCGAATGCGGCAACACGCGCGTGATGTGCACCGCCACGTTCACCCCCGGCGTGCCGCGCTGGCGCAAGGATTCCGGTCTGGGCTGGGTCACCGCCGAATACGCGATGCTGCCGCGCGCCACCGCCGAGCGCACCGACCGCGAATCCGTCAAGGGCAAGCTCGGCGGACGCACCATGGAGATCAGCCGTCTCATCGGCCGCTGCCTGCGCGGCGTGGTGGACATGAAGGCCCTCGGCGAGAACCAGATCCAGCTCGACTGCGACGTGCTCCAGGCCGACGGCGGCACCCGCACCGCCTCCGTGACCGGCGCGTACGTGGCGCTGGTGGACGCGGTCAACTGGGCCGAGCGCAACCATCACATCAAGTCCGCCGCGCGCGTGCTGAAGGATACGGTCTCCGCCGTGTCCGTGGGCGTGATCAACGGCACGCCGATGCTGGACCTGCCCTACATCGAGGACAGCCAGGCCATGACGGACATGAACGTGGCCATGACCGGTTCCGGCGCGTTCATCGAGCTGCAGGGCACCGCCGAGCACCGCCCGTTCACCCGCGCCGAGCTCGGCGTGCTGCTCGACCTGGCCGAGAAGGGCAACAAGGAGCTGCAGGCCGCCCAGCGCGCCGCCCTGGCCCTGGACTAGTCGAGTCGGCGAGGCTCAAGGCCGCACGCTTCGTCAGGTCCGCCCCTGCCGGGCTCCTGCCGGGGTCTGCCCGGTCTTGCCGGGAAACCGTTTGCGGGAAAAGGACTGTATGTTCGCGTCCCAACGAGACCGCCGCGAACATACAGTCGCTACAGGCCTCCAAACAGACTGTATGTTCGCGGGTCCTCCGTTCACGCGCGAACATACAGTCTTGTTTCAGACCCCGTCACCGTTCGGAATCACAGACGTAAAGGAAAAGGTATGAAAATCGTCGTCGCCACCCATAACGAAGGCAAGCTGGTGGAGATTCGCCGCATCCTCGAGGAGGATCTGGGCGAGGCCGCCGCGACCATCGAACTCGTCTCCGCCGGCAGCCTGCACCTGCCCGACCCGGTGGAGACCGGCGTCACCTTCCAGGAGAACGCGCTGCTCAAGGCCCGCGACGTGGCCAGCCGCACCGGTCTGCCCGCCGTCGCGGACGACTCCGGCCTCATCGTGGACGTGATGGGCAACGCTCCCGGCATCCTGTCCGCCCGCTGGGCCGGTGCCCACGGCCATGACAAGGCCAACAACGCGCTGCTGCTCGCCCAGATTGAGGACATCCCGGACGGCAAGCGCACCGGCCGCTTCCGTTGCGCCGCGGCCCTGGTGGTGCCGGACGTGGAGGCGGGCGCGGATGTGACCGGCGGTACGTCCGGTGCCGCTGCGGGCTCGACCATGGTCCAGGCCCGCTACTCCATCAAGTCCGAGACGGTGGAAGTGGGGGAGATGCCCGGCGTGATCATCCGCAAGCCCCGCGGCGAGCACGGCTTCGGCTACGACCCGCTGTTCGTGCCGGACGACCAGCCCGGCCGCACCAGTGCCGAGCCCGACTACGAGGGCGAGCCGCTGACCAGCGCCGAAATGACCCCGGACGAGAAGAACGCCATCTCCCACCGCGGCAAGGCCCTGAAGGCCCTGGTCCCCGCCATCGAGGCGCTGCTGTAGCTGGCTGTAACCCCGTTGGTAGGGAGTTGTGGGGAAAAGTACCACTGACAGTCGCTTCGTGGTACTTTTCCCCAAAGTTTCGTACGAGTGTGGGAAAGTACCACTGGCGACAACTCAGCGATACTTTTCCTCAAACCGTATAACCATGGAATGTGAAATCAGCCGAACGGCCGGAACAATACAAGCAAAGAGCCACCCGAAGGAATCGAACCCCCGACCTTCCCGCAAACGATGGGGATGCTCTACCACTGAGCTAAGGTGGCGTGGCTTGAGACGTAGTCTCGAGCCAAGAGAGCAATATAGCACTTCGCATTGCGGCATGCAAACGACGATGCAAACGAATGGTGTCGGTCGTCCGCCGCATCCCGCAGCACGGGGACCGCGCGTTATGCTAGCATCGGTAAACCTGACTGCTGGTCCGGAACAAGGAAGAACATGCGTGATTTTGTGCTGGTGCGGTTGAGCGACGACGAGTTCGATGAGTTCTCCGCCAAGCATCCGCAAGGCAATTTCCAGCAAACCTCGGCCATGGGCCGTCTGCGCGCCGCCCAGGGCGTGGACGTGGAGTATCTGGCCGTCAAGGAACATGACGATATCGTGGCGGCCGCCCTGTTCGAGACACACCGTTCTCGTCTATCCACGTTCGCCGCCATCCACGACGGGCCGATGGTGGACTATCACGACGCCGAACTGCTCACCTTCTTCATGGCCCAGCTCAAGGCCCACGCCAAGGCCAAGGGCGCTTCCCAGCTGGAGATCACCCCCGAGACCCCGTACCGACTGCGCGACTCGGACGGACAGCCTCTGCCGGCCGGTGCCGAAGGGGCGCAGCCGGATGATGCGCTGTTGGTCAATCTCCAGGCCATCGGCTTCAGGCATGGCGGCTTCACCGTGGGATACACGGCCGTGCCGCGATGGCGCTATCTCAAGGACCTCACGGGCATCGCGACCGAATCGGACCTGCTGAAGTCCTATGACAAGCGTACCCAGTGGAGTGTCAAGCGCGCCCGTTCCATGGGCGTGCACGTACGCGAGCTGGCTGATGACGAGCTGGGCGTGTTCGCCGCCATCGAGCAGCAGACCGCCGAACGTCGCAGCTTCGAATACCGCGGCGAGGAGTACTTCCACCGGTTCAAGAAGGCGTTCGGCGCCAAAGCGCATTTCATGGTGGCTGAAATCCACATCGACGAGTACGTCAAGGACATGACGGCCAAACGCGAGGCGCTCGCCGCCAAAGTGGAGTCGCTGACCGCCAAGAACGCCGAGCACCCCACCACCAAGACCGAACGTCAGTTGGGGGAGGAGAGCCGCAACCTGGCCGCCGCCGAGAAGCGACTCAAAGAGGCCGCCGAGCTCGCCAAGAAGGGTGATGTGCTGCCTGCCGCGGCCTCGCTGTTCGTGGAGCATCTGCGCGAGACCATCTACCTCTTTTCCGGCAGTGTGGAGGAGTACAAGCCGTTCTACGCCTCCGCACTCATCCAGCACGAGGCCATGCTGCACCTGTGCCTCGAACGCGGTGTGAGCCGATACAACTTCTACGGCATCGACGGCGTCTTCGACGATCCGGACGACGAGGGCCGCGGCGTGCTCGAATTCAAGCAGGGATTCAACGGATACGTCGAGGAGCTGCCCGGCGAATTCGAGCTGACCGTCAAGCCGCTGGCCTATGCCCTCAAGCAGCTGGCGCACAAGGTGCTGTCCCGCTGAGCGGACGAGCGAAAACCATCGAACACCGTCGAAACCATCGAACAAGACCCAAGACGCATCAGGCGGCGGCAAGCCGCTGCAAGAACCAAGAAGAGAAAGCCTGGACCCATGACCACTGCAACCGCAGCATCGACTTCGTTGAAACCCGTCAAGATCACGCCCGAGGAGCTGGACGCCTTCTCCGCCAAGCACCCGCAAGGCAGCTTCCAGCAGACCTCGCAGATGGCCGCCATGGGTGCGTACAGCGGCGAGATCGATTACGTGGGCGTCAAGCGCGGCGGTGACACGGGTGAACTCGTCGCCGCCTGCTACGTGGTGTACACCAAGGGCCGCCTCGGCCTGGAAGGCTCTGTGTGGTGCGGTCCGCTGTGCGATTACGACGACCCGCAGGTGGTCGAGGCCATGACCGAGGCCCTGCGCCGCTCCGCCAAGGCCCACCACGCCATCAGCGTGTCCTGCTGGCCGGCCGCCGTCTATCAGCTGCATGATCTGGACGGCAAGCCCACCAGCGACCCGGACACCGCCATGATGGAGAACATGGCGCGCTTCGGCTGGAAGCACGGCGGCTTCACCGTGGGCTACGAGAAGGTCATCAACCGCTGGAACTTCATCAAGGGTCTCGATGGCATCCACGACGAGCAGGAACTGCTCGCCTCCTTCTCCAAGTATCGCCGCAAGAACATCCGCATCGCCCAGGACGCCGGCCTGACCGTGCGCCGCCTGCGCCGCGACGAGCTCGGCACGTTCGTGAAGCTGTGCGACATGTCCGCCGCGCGCCAGGGCTTCAAGGGCCGTGACGTGGCCTACTACGAGCGACTGTTCGACACGTTCGGCGAGAACATCGAGTTCAACGTGGTCGAGACCCACTTCGACGAGTACCTGAAGACCCTCGAGACCAAGCTCGCCGCCGCCGACAAGGACAAGCACAACCTGGAACGCCAGCTGGAACGCGCACGTGCGGCCGCCGAAAACGGCGAAGCTCCCAAGAAGAAGGGCGCCTCCGACCCCGCCACGCTGGAGAAGCGCATCGCCACCGCGGACAAGAAGATCGGCGCACTGAAGCAGGACATCACCAAGGTGCAGGGCATCATCGACTCCGACGGCCCGGTGATCCCGGTGGACGCCGGCGTCTACTTCTGGCACCCGAACGAGGAGGTCTGCCTCTCCAGCGGCGAGGACGACCGATTCATGGACTACTACCCGTCCTCCCTGATCCACTTCCACTCGATGCTGGACTGCATCGCGCGCGGCGTGACCCGGTTCAACTTCTACGGCATCTCCGGCATTTTCGACGAGAACGACCCGTCCTACGGCGTCTGGCAGTTCAAGACCCGCTTCGGCGGCTTCGTGGAGGAATTGCCCGGCAAGTTCACGCTGCCGGTTGACGGCCTGCGCTTCGCGGCCGCCGAAGCCGCGCACAAGCTGCTGCATCGCTGACGCCGGTCCGACGGAAGGGGAATAGTATGGGCACCACATCGTTGAGCACCACGGGCTACACGTTCGGCACCATCACGCCGGACGAACTGGACGAGCTCTCCCGCACCGCCGCCCAGGGCAGCTTCCAGCAGGCCTCCGGGCAGGTCAGGCTCGCCGAGGCGCGCGGCCATGAGGCCGAATGCATCGGCGTACGCGACGCCGAGGGCGATCTGGTGGCCGGATGCGTCGTCATCTATCTGAACGGCCGGTTCGGTGCCGACGGCTCCATCTACTTCGGCCCGATCCTCACCTCGATCGAACCGGGATTGGTCACGGCCGTCACCGAGGCGATCCGCGATTCCGCCCGCCGTCATCACGCCGTTTCGGTGGCCTGCTGGCCGAACATCACCTATCGCCGCTACTCCTCGCAGGGCGAGCCGGTGAGCACCCCGAACGATACGGTCATCAAGGCGTTCCAGGGCGCCGGTTGGCAGCACGGCGGCTTCCACACCGGCTACGGCGTGGTCTGCCAGTGGATGTACGTCAAGGACCTCTACGGCACCACCACGGCCAAGGAGCTTATGGCCTCGTTCGGCAAGCGCGCCCAGTGGAGTGTCAAGCGGGCCCAGTCGATGGGCGTGCATGTGCGCGAGATCGGTCCGGACGAATTCGGCGTGTTCGCGGAGATCGAGCGTCAGACCGGCGAACGCCGCGGCTTCGCCACGCGCGGCGAGGACTACTTCCGTCAGTTCAAGGAAGCCTACGGCGATGCCGCGCACTTCATGCTCGCGGAGATCCACATCGCCGAATACGTGGCGGACATGACCGCCAAGCGCGAGGCATTGGCCAAGAAGGTGGCCGATCTGCAGGCCAAGTACGACGAACGCCCCACCACGCGCGTCGAACGTCAGCTGGGGGAGGAGAGCCGTAACCTGGCCGCCGCCGAGAAGCGACTGGCCGAAGTGGAGGACTTCGCCAAGCGCGGCGACGTGCTGCCTGCCGCCGCTTCGATGTTCGTGAGTCATCCGAACGAAGTGGTCTACCAGTACTCCGGCTCGGTGGAGGAGTACAAGCCGTTCTACGCCTCGGCGCTCATCCAGTACGAGGCGATGCTGCACCTGTGCGTGGAACAGGGCATCAGCCGGTACAACTTCTACGGCATCTCCGGAGTCTTTGACGACCCGGACGACGAGGGCCGCGGCGTGCTCGAATTCAAGCAGGGCTTCAACGGATACGCCGAACAGATGGTCGGCCAGTTCACCCTGCCGGTGGACAGGCTGCGCTTCGCCGTAAGCAACTGGGCCCACAAGCTCCTCAACCGGTAATTGGCATCGGCATTGGCCGATACCGGTTGCTGTGCCGCGGCTTCAAAGGATAAAGTCATGCCTCCCTCTGACGAGGGAGGTGGCATCGGCAAAGCCGATGACGGAAGGAGAGAAGTCGCAGGCGGGCCTGCGGGAATGAAGTATCGGCCTTGGACCGATACTGATCCAACAATCAGCGGCCTCACACACCCATCAGCATATGGGCCACGGCCATGAGCACCAACGAGATCATCGCGGTCAGGGCCAGCGAGAAGCCGGCGAGCTTGGCGTTGCCGAGCACCTTGTCCGTGAACAGCGTGGAGAAGATGGCGATCGGCGCAAGCGAGCAGATCACGGCCACCGCGCGCACCGAGGCGGAGAACGGCAGCAGGAACCAGGCCGCGCAGGCGAACGCGATGCTGAACGGCAGTCGCCATGCCACCACGGCCAGCACCTCCTTCACGTCGTGCCTGGACTGCGGCAGATCCATGAGCATGCCCACCATGAGCATCGAGACCAGCGCGTTCGCATTGCTCAACGGCTGGCAGAACGTGGCGATCCAGCCGGGCACATGGATATCGGCCACGGTGAGCAGGATCATGAGCAGATACGTGTCGAACGGCACGGATCCCAGGAAGCTTTTGCCGATGGTGCGCAGCAGCGCGCGACGGGCGAGGCGTTTGGCGTCCCTGTCCTTCGGCTTCTCGTACGGCAGGGTGGGCGCGTCTCCCGCATGCTGCTCGGCCAGCGTCTTGCCGGGTTTGATGTGCAGCAGCTGCTGGGTGAGCACGTTGGTGCCGGCGGCCACCATCACGCAGTTGCCGATATCGAACATCGCGGCCGGCACCACGGCACCCGCGCCCCAGAACGACTGCACCACCGGGAAGCAGAAGCAGCCCAGGTTGAATCCGGCGCCGTTGAGCATCAGGAAGGCGCGGTCGGTCACGTTGCGCCGGCGCGTGGTCAGGAAGATGAACACCACCGGCAGCAGCGAGCAGAAGAACGCGAATACGGAGATCCACAGCAGCGAGATGTCGTGCGGGTTCGTGGCGAAGGAATAGACGATGGCGCCCGGCAGCACGATGTTGAATTCGACGGTTTGCAGAATCCGGTAGTCGTTCTGCCCGAACAGGCCGAACCGCCTGAACAGGTATCCGGTGAGAATGATCAGCAACAGGCCGACCGGCGTCAGAATGGCGGACATGGCTCGCTCCCTTCAACCCTTATGACACCACTATCTGCCGTCCGACGCGGTCGTTGCGCCGTGATTCCGTACCATGGACGCGAGCCATGCCGTCCGGGAGGATGGGTGAATGGGTGCGAGAGACGGGAATCGAACCCGCAAGACCGAAGTCACAGGAACCTAAATCCTGCGCGTCTACCAATTTCGCCACTCTCGCGCTTCCCGGACGGATCCGTGCTTCCCATGCGAGGGTCGGCGCCGATCCGTTTTTCCGGGTGATATGCAAAACCCTAGGCGGATGAACCGACCTAGGGTAGTCGAGCCACTTGTCAGAATCGAACTGACGACCTGCTCATTACGAGTGAGCCGCTCTACCGACTGAGCTAAAGTGGCTTGGTTCGCGGGAGGCCTTTCGCCAGCCGCGCACAAGAAAATAAGTATAAGGCATCCTCTGGATTTGTCCAATCGGGGTTGCGCCGGCCGTGTCGCATCGGCGTTGACGTGGCGTGTCGGGGTGCCGTTGGGGTAAGTGCGGCGCGTGTCGGGGCGGTGCGGATGCCTTTTGCCGAGGTGCTGTCCGGGTGGGTGGTCGTGCCGCGCTAACTACCGATTGGTCATCTGAGGGGCGTTTCCGAAACGTCGGTTTGCTGCCATCGGTGGGACACTGAATGTTTTTGTTCTGTTCATGTCTGCTTTTGTGAGTATTCTGTGGGGTGATACGGAACGCATCCAGCTGCGTGCAAGGACGCTCCAATCAACGAGGAAAGGAAAAATTCCATGGCAATCAATCCTCCTGTTGACGCCACCAAGACCCCCGCGTGGGTCGCGTTGCAGAAGCACTACGACGAGCTTCAGGCCGAGGGCATCGACCTCAAGAAGTGGTTCGCCGAGGATCCCGACCGCGTCAAGGAGCTGAGCTTCGACGCCGGCGATCTGCACTTCGACCTGTCCAAGAACCTGATCAAGCCGGAAACCCTCCGCCTGTTCACCTTCCTCGCCGACGAAGTCAAGCTCGGCGACCGCATCAAGGCCATGTACACCGGTGTGCACATCAACAACACCGAGGACCGCGCCGTGCTGCACACCGCGCTGCGCCGCCCGGTCGAGGACGAGGGCAAGTACATCGTCGACGGCCAGGACACCGTCAAGGACGTGCGCGAGGTGCTCGACCGCATCTACAAGTTCGCCGACGACGTGCGTTCCGGCAAGTGGACCGGCGTGACCGGCCGCAAGATCGAAACCGTGGTCAACATCGGCATCGGCGGCTCCGACCTGGGTCCCGTCATGGCGTACGAAGCCCTGAAGCCGTACGCTGACGCCGGCATCTCCGCCCGCTACATCTCCAACATCGACCCGAACGACCTGGCCGAGAAGACCAAGGGCCTCGACCCGGAGACCACCCTGTTCATCATCGTCTCCAAGACCTTCACCACCCTGGAGACCCTGACCAACGCCCGCGAGGCCCGCACCTGGCTGCTCGAGGAGCTCGAGGCCAACGGCGCCATCGCCGCCGGCGACGAGGCCCAGCGCGCCGAGGCCATCAAGAAGCACTTCGTGGCCGTCTCCACCAACCTGGAGAAGGTCGCCGAGTTCGGCATCGACCCGAACAACGCCTTCGGCTTCTGGAACTGGGTCGGCGGCCGCTACTCCGTCGATTCCGCCGTCGGCACCTCTCTCGCCGTGGTCTTCGGCCCGGCCCGCTTCGAGGAGTTCCTGCACGGCTTCCACGAGATCGACGAGTACTTCGCCAAGACCCCGTTCGAGAAGAACGTCGTGGTGCTGCTCGGCATGCTCAACGTCTGGTACCGCAACTTCTTCAAGGCCGCCTCCCACGCCGTGCTGCCGTACGACCAGTACCTGCACCGCTTCCCGGCCTACCTGCAGCAGCTGACCATGGAGTCCAACGGCAAGTCCGTGCGTTGGGACGGCACCCCGGTCACCACCGAGACCGGCGAGATCTTCTGGGGCGAGCCCGGCACCAACGGCCAGCACGCCTTCTACCAGCTGATCCACCAGGGCACCCAGCTCATCCCGGCCGACTTCATCGCGTTCGTGAACACCCCGAACCCGACCAAGGACGGCGACCAGGACGTGCACGAGCTGTTCCTCGGCAACTACTTCGCCCAGACCAAGGCCCTCGCGTTCGGCAAGACCGCCGACGAGGTCCGTGCCGAGGGCACCCCGGAGGAGATCGTTCCGGCCCGCGTGTTCACCGGCAACCGTCCGACCACCTCCATCTTCGGCGTGGCCCTGACCCCGTTCGCGCTCGGCGAGCTCATCGCCCTGTACGAGCACATCACCTTCGTCGAAGGCACCGTGTGGGGCCTGGACTCCTACGACCAGTGGGGCGTGGAGCTCGGCAAGCAGCTGGCCAAGCAGATCACCCCGGCCATCTCCAAGGATGACGAGGCCCTCGCCCAGCAGGACGCCTCCACCCAGAGCCTGATCGAGTTCTACCGCAAGAACCGCGAGTTCTGATCTTCGCTCCTATTCTTGGCTCCCTCTGATGAGGGAGCTGTCACCGATAGGTGACTGAGGGAGAGATTATGCCCGGCATCGCATTTGTTGATGCCGGGCATTTTTGTGCCTTGACGTGGCAAACAGGGGAGTATGTACCGGTTCACCCCTGTTCGAGGCCGGCTTAGCGAGGCGCGACGGGCAGCATATGCCGATCTTGCCCTGTTGAGAAAGGCTCAATGGGGCCGAAAGGGGATTTGCCTGTATGTGACGCCTCGCTGAGACCATGAAGCCGTTGCGTGACGGTCAGTACATGCCTGTTTTGCCGCGGTCAGGCATTCGACGGCGCGGCACAATGACTGGCATGTGCCTGTTCCGCCGCGCCGAGTGACTGTCAGCGCGGCGGAGCAGGCAATACTCGCTCTGATTTCGCCTTGGTTCCGCCTGATGAAGTCTCTTCCTCGCCTCCCTGCAAACACTCCGAGTTCACCTTCGGGCGGTATCGTAGAAGGGGAGAAAAGGCATGACTTTGCAAGGAGGCACAGCATGACAGCACCGTCAACGCACGATCCATCCGAAACGCACAACCACGAGACCAACTATCCCATGGCCGCCAAGGTCTACTTCACCCGTGACATCAGCCCCGCCGGCCTCATGCGCGTCTACGAGGCGTTGGAAGCCCGCCCGCAAGGCAAGGTGGCGGTCAAACTCAGCTCCGGCGAAGGCGGCAACACCCACTACCTGCAGCCGGCCCTCATCAAGGACCTCGTCCAGCACCTGAACGGCACCATCGTGGAGTGCAACACCGCCTATCCCGGCACGCGCGATGTCTCCGCCCACCACTGGCAGACCATCAAGGATCACGGATTCATGGACATCGCCCCCTGCGACATCCAGGACGAGGAGGGCGAGATCGAGATTCCGGTCGAGGGCGGCAAGCGCATCACCGCGGACATCGTGGGCTCCCATTTCCCGAACTACGACTACTACGCCGTGCTCTCCCACTTCAAGGGCCACATGATGGGCGGCTTCGGCGGCGCGCTCAAGAACATCTCCATCGGCATGGCGTCCTCGAACGGCAAGAAGCGCCTGCATTCCGGTCAGGACGAGATTCTGCCCAACCCGTTCAGCGGCGACCAGGACTCCTTCCTGGAGGCCATGGCCGAGGCCGCCACCGCCGTGTTCAACGCGCTCAAGGGCAACATGCTCTTCATCAACGTGATGAACAACCTCTCCGTGGACTGCGACTGCGACGGCAACCCGCACCCGCCCGTCATGGCGGACATCGGCATCTGCGCCTCGCTCGACCCGGTGGCCGTGGACCAGGCCTGCGTGGACATGGTCTATGCCTCGCACGACAACAAGGAGCCGCTCATCGAGCGCATCGAATCCCGTCACGGCATCCACACCATCGAGCACGCCGTCGAAATGGGCCTCGGCTCGCGCGACTACCATCTCATCGACCTCGACCAGCGCTGAACCGAAGGAGTCTTCATCATGCAAACAACCGCAACCACGCGCACCCATGCCCTGCCTTCCATCAAATTCCAGTCCGCGGCGGCCGTGCTCGCCGTCATCGCGGCCGTGGCCCTGCCGCAGGTTTTCCACCTGGCAGGCGCCGCGCTCGGCCTGGGCACGGCCCTCGGCCAGACGTTGCTGCCGATGCACCTGCCGGTCCTGCTGGTCGGTCTCCTGGCCGGCCCCTACGCCGGCGTGGCCACCGGCGCGCTCGCCCCGATCGTCAGCTTCGCACTGACCGGCATGCCGATGGCCCCGATGGTGCCGTTCATGGTCATCGAACTTGCCGCCTACGGTCTGTTCGCCGGTCTGCTGCGCGGCGTCCGTCTGCCCGCCGCGATCCGTTCGCCGTTCGACTGGCTCGTCAAGCTCGTGGCCGCGCAGGTGGCCGGCCGCGTGGTCGATGCCATCGCGATTGCCGTGGCCGTTGCGCTGCTCGGCAACACCACGATGACGGTCGCCTCCGTCTGGGCTGCGGTCGGCACCGGCCTGCCCGGCCTGATCCTCCAGTGGCTGGCGATTCCGGCCGTCATGTTCGCCGTGGACCGTCACCACGACTGACGAGACGGGTCCGGCATGAACGACAGTGCTCTCGAACGCGCCAAGGCCGCGCTGCTGGCCGACCCGTCCGTCGGCTGCGTGGCCTGCCGCGTCCGTGCCGGCGGTGACATGACTTCGGCCGCTGACCGTGACGACCTCAACGGTTTCGGTCGCCGCCGTGTCGATGACGATAACGGTTATCGGCGAAACCGCTCCGCCGGCGTGCGTGCCGAATCCGACGAGATTCTCACCGGATTCGGCCACGGCGTGCGCCCGCTGCTGCAATGGCTCGCCGCCGGCCAAAGCCTCATCGGCTATTGCGCCGCCGACCGCGTGGTGGGCAAAGGCGCGGCGCTGCTGTATGCCCGGCTCGGCGTCCGGGCCGTATATGCCGAGACGATGAGCGAGGCCGGCCTTGCGGCCTTGCGGGCCAATGGCATCGAGGCCTCCTACGGTACGCTGGTACCGGTGATCCTCAACCGTTCGCACACCGGCGTCTGCCCGATCGAGCAGTCGGTGGCCGCCATCGGCGACCCGGCCGCCGCCGAACCCGCCATCCGGGCCGCCGTGGCCCGTCTCATGCGGCGGTGATATCCGATTCCTTTGCGTCGGTTTTTCTCGAAATAAGGACTGACTTCGTGAAAAACGATCATTGGGCAACCGTCAGTGATCGGTTTTTCACGAAATCAAGGAGCGTTTCGAAAAACCGGTCACTGAGAGCTCGTCAGCGATCGGTTTTCACGAAGTTCCCCATCGCTTCGTGAAAAACGACGCAAAAGAGAACGAAACCGGTTGCGCGCCATGGGCTATGCTGGAACACAAGTTCTGAAACATTTCAGAAACCGGCTGACCGGATGCCGGCGATCGGCGGCACGGGACGCCGGAGTCGATGGCCAGTCACGGGGCATCTGGTATACATCGATGCGAAACGATGTGACCGGCAAACGAGGGGAGAGACCAATGGCCGCGGGCTCACGCAAGCCGACGCTTCATGATGTGGCGAAGCGCGCCGGCGTTTCGGTGGCGTCGGTCTCGAACTATCTCAACGACTACCCGTACATGAAGCCCGCCACGCGCGAGCGCATCCAGAAGGCCATCGACGAGCTGGATTACGTGACCAACCAGCAGGCCCGCAACCTGCGTTCCGGCCGCACCGGCCTCATCTCCCTGTCCCTGCCGGATCTGAACCAGATCTACTTCGCCGAACTCGCCGAGGAAACCATCAAGCAGGCCCGCGAATACGGCTACCGGGTGATCATCGAATCGACCGGCAACGACCGCCAGCGTGAGATCGACAGCGCCCGCGCCATGGCCAGCAACATGACCGACGGCCTGATCCTGAGCCCCACGCAGCTCAGGGCCGAGGACGTCCACGAACTTGAGGGCGACTACCCGCTCGTGGTCCTGGGCGAACGCCTCTTCGGCGCCCCGGCCCCGCACGTGATGATCGCCAACGAATCCGCCGCGCAGGCCGTCACCGAACATCTGCTCAAGGCCGGTTGCCGCACCATCGCCGTGGTCGGCGGCACGCTGGACTCCTCGCTGCCGTCCTCCCGTTCGATGCGTACCAAGGGCTATGTGGCCGCGCTCGCCGACCACGGCCGTCCGCTGCGGCCCGAACTCGTCCGCGAGACCGGGGAGTGGACCAGTGCCGAAGGGGCCAAGGCCGTGCGCGACATGTATGCCCAGGGCATCCGTCCGGACGGTATTTTCGCCCTGAACGACCTGCTGGCCATGGGTGTGATCAGTCAGCTGCGCGAGATGCGCGTGCGTGTGCCCGAGAGCGTGCGCGTGGTGGGCTTCGATGACATCGACGAGGCGAAGTACACGATTCCCACGATGACCACCGTGGATCCGGACCGCGCGCAGGTGGCCAAGCTGGCCATCGAGTCGATTTTGAAGCAACTCGATGACGGGGCTCGCGCGCCGCAGAGCCGGATAGATGTGGCCTTCCAGCTCAAATACCGTGCCTCTTCGCCGCAGGTGTGAGCCACGGCGGGTGAGTCGCGGGGACGGTGTGAAGCGGCAAAGGGCGGTGCGAACCGCGGGCGCGGCGTAAGCTGCAGGACGGTATGAGCCGCGGAGATGGGCGGCTGCGCGTCCGTGCGCATGTGCCCCTGCGTGATTGGTACGGCGTGTCGCCAATGATTCCAATGGTTCGCTCACGGCTACTCCATACGAAATGATAACGAATTGACAAACTTCTGAATCGTTATAGAATTATGGCTAACAACAAAATCTGAAACGTTCTAGAAAACCGGCGCGCAGTGGCGTCGGCAAGAGCGAAGCGGCGCACCGAAAACCATCCGACATGCCACGGCGGCATCATCGCCCATGTCTTTCCGCGCGTCGTTTCTGAAACGTTTCACGAAACTGTGGGAGAACCAAGGGAGGTCACCATGACGGCAAGCGCAGACGGCGTTTCCGTAGGGAAGGCAACGGCGACAGGCCGCAGGGGAGAGGTGCCGCGGACCGCAAGGCAAGGCCGCACCCGCGTCTCGAAGCCCGGCGAATCCATGAACTCATGGCAGAGCAAGCTGCGCCCGTACCTGTTCATCGCGCCGCTGATCATTCTCTCCGGCATCTTCATCTACTACTGCATCGGATTCACCGTGGCCACCTCGTTCACCGACTGGGACGGCATCTCCGACGAGATGGACTTCATCGGCCTCAGGAACTACGCCAAACTGCTCACCCCGGGCTCGGTGTTCTGGACCGCCCTGAAGAACAACATCATCTTCATGGTGGTCACCGTGGTCATCCAGGCCGGCCTCGGCCTCCTGCTCGCGGTGATCCTCAAGGAGCGGCTGCGCGGCTCGAACGTCTTCAAGGCGATTTTCTTCATGCCCATCGCCATGGCGCCGGTCATCATCGCGGCCATCTTCCGCATCATCATGGATCCGAACGTCGGCGCCATCAACGAGGCCCTGCGGTTCCTGCACCTCGATTTCCTGGCCCAAAGCTGGCTCGGCGACCCGAAGATCGCGCTCTACTCCATCTGCGCCATCAACATCTTCGAATGGATGGGCTTCTCGATGATCATCTACTACGCCGGCCTCATGTCCATCTCGGAGGACATCTACGAGGCGGCCAAGATCGATGGCTGCGGGTTCTGGAACACCCTCTTCCGCATCACCATCCCGAACCTGTCCGGCACCACCAACACGCTCATCCTGCTCGGCATCGTCGGCTCGCTCAAGACCTTCGACATCGTCATCCAGACCACCGGCGGCGGCCCCGGCCGCTCCACCGAATTCCTGAACACCTACCTGTACAAGGCCGGCGTGCAGCAGTTCAACGGCGGTCTGTCCGCGGCCATCGGCGTGATGGTGCTCATCATCGCCGTGATCCTCTCCATCGTCCAGGTCATCGTCAACAACCGGGCCAACCGGTAGGAACGGAAAGGAACGCATCATGAAGCGCAAAACCAGCACTACGGTGATCATGTACGTGGTCCTGTTCTTCTTCCTGATCATCTGGCTGTTCCCCATCGTCACGGCCATCACCAAGTCCCTGCAGGTGGGTGGCTTCTCCAGCTACCAGTCGGTGATCACCAACCCGGACGTGCACTACTTCCGCGTGGTGTTCAACTCGCTGTTCATCGCCCTGGTCACGGCAGTCGTGGTGGTGTTCATCACCTCGCTCGCGGGCTTCGCCTTCTCCAAGATGAAGTTCGCCGGCCAGAACGTCATCTACGTGGCGATGCTCGCCTGCATGGCCGTGCCGATCGCCTCCGTGACCATGCCGCTGTTCTTCACCATCAAGACCTTCGGCCTGACCAACACCTACCTCGGCATGATCATCCCGCTCGTGGCGTTCAACGCCCTGCAGATGCTGCTGCTGTGGCGCAACTACTTCGACGGCATCCCCAACGAGATCATCGAGGCGGCCCGCGTGGACGGCTGTTCCACCTGGCGCATCTACCTGCGCATCCTCATGCCGATCTCCACCCCGATGATCGCCACCACCGGCGTGCTCACCTTCGTCTACTCCTGGAACGAATACCTGATCCCGCTGCTGCTCATCCGCGACGAATCGAAGTACACGGTCACGCTGGCCTCCACCTACTTCATGGAGACCCGCAGCCAGACCCCGGAAATGGTGGCCCAGGAATACGCCGCCCTGATCCTCATGACCATCCCGTCCATCATCGTCTACCTGATCAGCCAGAAGTGGCTGCAGTCCGGCATCACCGCCGGCGCCGTCAAGAGCTGAGGTGAGTGAGATGACAGCAATCACAGCCGATCCCAAGCCGGGCACCGCGGCCGCCACGGTCACGCC
>NZ_JAFEJP010000008.1:0-121546 GCF_018555355.1 Bifidobacterium sp. SO4 | reverse complement strand
AAGATCGCGGGCGTCCGACCGGAAGACCACAACGAAACACCAGCCGACACCGACTAGGATTTCGCGCTCACTTCCAGTGAGGCACCACTCCCGGTTTCGCGCTCACTTTCAAATGAGGCACCTCGGCTAAAAATTCAAAGGCATATTCTGTCTACCTGCTGTTCCGATTTGTCTGTTCCCTGGCGGTTTCTATGTCCACAGTGCTTTCCATCGTGTACCACCTGGAGGTGGTGCAGCTGGATGCTTTCCAGCTTGTCCTGGTAGGGACGGTTCTGGAGACCTCCTGCTTTCTGTTCGAGATGCCCACCGGTGTGGTGGCGGATTTGTATAGCCGTCGGCGCTCGGTGCTGATTGGAATGTTCCTCTACGGCCTGGGCTTTCTGATGGAGGGTGCGCTACCGTGGTTCGCGCCGGTTCTGCTGGCCCAGGTTGTCTGGGGTTGCGGTGATACCTTCATCACCGGCGCTCTGGAGGCGTGGATTGCCTCGGAGGAAGAGGACAAACCCATAGACAAGGTGTTCCTGCGGGGCAGTCAAATGGGGCAAATCGGCGGCGTTCTGGGCGTGGTGCTGGGCACACTGCTGGGAAACATAAACCTGCAAATGCCTATCATCTTGGGGGGCAGTTTGTGCTTGTTGTTGGGGCTGGTGATGGTTCGCATCATGCCAGAAACCAACTTCTCCCCTGCTATTGAGGAACGGCAGGGCTTGCTTAAAGACTTTGTCTGCCTGTTCAAGCTCAACCTGGGCTTTGTGAAAGGCGCACCTGTGTTGCTGGCGCTCTTAGCAATCACACTATGCGGGGGACTTGCCAGTGAAGGCTTTGACCGGCTCTCCACCGCTCATTTTCTGGATGACACGGTAATACCCGTTATCGGGCCGCTGAACAGCGTCACTTGGTTCGGTGTTATCAGTCTTATCGGCAGCGGCTTAGGTATTCTGGCTTCTCAGTTGCTCATCGCCCGCATGGAGAAAAAAGGGACTGTCAGCCGAACCAGTGTGGCCATGTCCACCAGCGCCGGGTATATCCTGTGCCTGGTTCTCTTCGCGGTGGGGCGGAGCTTTTGGTTCATGTTGTTGGTGTTCCTGCTGGCGGGGCTTATGCGCACCATCAAGGAGCCTGTGCTGGCCGCCTGGATGAACGACCAAGTGGATGAGAAAATGCGCGCCACAGTCTTTTCCACCAGCGGACAGCTGGACTCTTTCGGGCAGATCATCGGCGGGCCTATTGTGGGGCTGGTAGCCCAGCAGGTGTCCATACCCTGGGGGCTGGTCTGTACCGCTTTCCTGCTGTTGCCCGCGCTGTTCTTAGTGCCGGTGGCGGGAAAGAAGCGGGATTGATATGGCATAGTTAAGTTTACTGACGAGCGGGAGATTACTTCCGCTCGTCTTCATTTAGTAGCGCAAAATTTGAGGACTCTTTATTTCCTTATTCGGTATAGCGGAGGCGGCTGTCAATTCGACATAATTTTCTTGTGATACTTTACCGTACATGAGCATTGACTCACGGCATATTGGGTGCTCTTCCAACTGTGTTTTGTTGGGTTTGGCAAACACTGTACCTATATCGATGTCTTATTCATTGTGCTGTTTTGATGAAGTCTTCGGCGAGTTGGTTGACGATCTGGTTGCGATGCTGGGCGACGATGCGCTGGTAGTGCTTTATGGCGACCTTCTCGCTGACGTGGCCGAGTTCATCCATGACCTCCCTCAGGGTGCCGCCCTTGAGCATGAGCAGGGTCGCATGGCTCGCTCTCAAGGATTGGAAGGTCAGATCGGGTCGGCCGGCTTTCTCCCTGGCTTTGCGGAACTGGGCTTCCAAAGTGGTCTGGCTCATCACCGAGGCTCGTCTGGGGCGGAAGACCATGGCTTCCTGGTCCGTCCATTCGCAGTGTCTGAGCAGATGGTCGTGAATCAGGGGAACGAGCCCGTCGGGGATGGGTACGGTGCGTCGGCTGGAGTCGGTCTTGGTCCTGGCGATGCGTGTCGAACCGCAATCCGTATAGCCCCTGTTGACGGAATGGCGCACGGTCAGGCGTTTGGCCTTCAGGTCGATGTCCTTGACCTGCAGGCCGCACAGCTCGCCGCAACGGAGGCCTCCGACGAGCGTGGCGAGTATCACCGCCAGTCTCGTGTAGTCGGGCATGTTCTCCGCGATCAGTTTGAGTTCCAGCGGCGTGACCGGCGGAACGTCCTCCCTGGCGGATCGCGGTGCGGGTGGTATGGGCAGAATGAACGGGTTATCACGGATCAGCGGCGGGGAGCCGTCCATACTCATCTTCGTGGCGCTGGCGAACGCCGCCTTCAGGCGCATGCATGAGCGGCGGAACGCCCATTGCCCCTCGGGGTGCGGCGCATCGTACCAACGTTTGATGTCCTTCGGCGTGATCTCGGTCAGGAGCTTGCCCTTGAAGCCCGGCATGAAGTGCGCGATGTCGAGATACAGGTTCCGGCGCGTGCCGCCGGCTATCCTCTCGCCGTTCGGCAGCCGGTATCCTTCCGCCCACCGGGTCACGTACTCCTCGAACGAGATAAGGTTCGCGCGCTTCCTGCGGCGGCGTTCGGACGGATGGACCCATTCCTGGATGTTCTTGCGGTCCAGTTCCACCAGATGCCGTTCCTCTTCGAGCCACTGGTGCGCCTCGTGCTCCATGTCCGGCTTGAACTGGCGCTGGACCTTCTTGCCCGGTCGTTTCGGGTCCGGGTACCGAACCTGCCAGGCGACGAGATTGCCTGCGGTATCGTAGCGCGGCGTCACGGTGCCGAACCTGCTCCGCCGCACCGGCGACGGCCCTGTACTGTCCTTCTTCGTCCTTGCGGACATGATGATGCTCCTTGCTGAATCCAGGATCGATGGCACGCATAACGGCTTCGGAAAAATGCCACCAAAAATGCCACCAAGTGGCCGAATGGGCCCTCGGCGAGCCATTGCACCTAAAAATGCACCTCTAGTGCCTTAGGCCTTGCAATCATTGAGGTTTAGGCTGATTCGATCACTCGTCACAGGTCGTTTCGACCATCAGCCGCATGAAGATGACGCTAAGGAGCAACACTGCTTGCGTGTCTATTGGAAGAAAGCGGGAACCGTTGCTATGACTGATTTTGTAAGTAATGAAGGTAAATTTATTTGCCCCCGGAGTGGTGGAGATGGACCTGTACGACGCTGGGTCGTATCCCCCTCTCTGGGGGTACGAAGATAATTGCAGCGAATAGCGTCGGGATTTAAGATTCCGGCGCTTTTCTGTTTTCCACCAGAATCATGCACATCGCATTCGTATCCCGCTGTCGCCAAGACAGCCGCACACCACGGTTGCCAGTTCCGACGAAGATGTCATGGCACCGTGGCGAAACGGCAATAATCTTTCCACTGTTTGGCTTCTGATTATCATTCGAATTCAAAGCCAAACAGTGAAGAAGGAGTTGTACTGCCGGGAGGAACGACATGGTCAGCAAAGTGCGGCTAGTGGATTGGCTGAGGCAGGAACGCGACCAGCACGTAGGCGGCGGCCTGTACTACAACACCCAGATTCTGTTCGCCTACAACTCGAATCATATGGAGGGCTCCACGCTCTCCCCTGAGCAGACAGCGCAGTTGTACGATACCGGAGCCCTTCTGCCCCACGATTCCGACGACGAAATCCGCGCCGATGACGTGGTCGAGACACGAAACCATTTCCGCACGTTCAACTGGATACTCGACCATGTTGACGACCCCATTGATAAGGACATGGTCTGTGACCTGCACGCGATGCTCAAACGCGGCACCAGCCAGGAACTCGACCCGAATCGTAACGTAGGTGGCTACAAGGTGCTGCCGAACGTCATCAGCGAAATCCTGGAAGTGCATACCGCCCTGCCACAAGATGTGCCCGCCGCCATGGAGCACGTGTTCGAGCTGTATCGAACCCTGAAGGATGATCCGTTTCTTATAGCCAACGCCCACTGGATGTTCGAGACCACACACCCGTTCTCCGACGGCAACGGGCGCATCGGCCGTCTGGTCATGTTCAAAGAGCTGCTACGGCTGGACAGCGTGCCCGTGATCATCCACGACTCCCGCAAGAACTTCTACGTGCGAGGTCTGGACCGTTTCCCGGATGAACCCGGATACCTCATCGACACGTTGCTATCCGAACGAGACACCTACCAGTCCATGATGGAACGACTCGCCCCCCGGACGCATTTCGTATTCGTACGTATCCGAATGGAACCGGAGCGAAGTGGAGGACCGCATCCGCCGGACGCCAATTTCCAATCCCTATGTGAAGCAGAACTGGACTGACGCGGATATCCGAGGAGAATCCGGCCGGAAGCAATAACAACGCCTCGCCGTCCCGCGAATCCGTACCTCCACCGTGGGCGTTATTCTTGACAGGTTGTTTTGGCGAGCAAACCGTTTGCCCGCAAGATAGACCGACGTCGTTCCGTGGGACACCGCAAAGGCCCGGCGGAGGGGAGGATTCACGGATGGCCACCACCACCGCTTCAGTACCGACTGAAGCACCTGCATACGATAATCAGGATTCGACCGGCACCTCCCAACCCGCGACCCAACCCGCAGCCCAATCCCCGCGCATCGCGGCGCTGAAGGCCGCGTTTCCGCTGACCGTGCCGATCTGCATGGGCTTCCTGTTCCTCGGCGCCTCCTACGGCATGCTCATGGGCACCAAGGGATTCTCCTTCGTCTGGCCGATGTGCATGAGCGCGTTCATCTTCGCCGGCTCGATGGAGTTCGTCACGGTGAATCTGCTGCTTTCCGCGTTCAACCCGATCGCCGCGTTCCTGCTGGCCCTGATGGTCAATGCACGTCACCTGTTCTACGGCCTGTCCATGCTCGGCCCGTTCAAAGGCCTTGGCTGGAAGCGTCCGTACCTCATCTTCGGCATGTGCGACGAGACCTTCGCCATCAACTCCTCCGCCCGCATCCCCCGCGGCGTCGACCGCGGCTGGTTCTACCTGTGGGTCACGCTGTTCAATCAGTCGTATTGGGTGATCGGCGCCACGCTCGGCGGTCTGATCGGCTCCCATCTTGATTTCAACACGGACGGCCTCGAATTCGTGCTCACCGCACTCTTCCTGGTGATTTTCCTCGACCAGTGGCTCGTCGGCAAGCACCGCGAGCGCCTGTCCGCCGTCATCGGCGTGCTGGCTTCGCTCGCCTGTCTCGTACTGTTCGGCGCGGACGATTTCATGATTCCGTCGCTGATAGCGATGCTGGTGCTGTTCATGGTGCTGCGCCCGTATCTGGATACGCTCAAGTCCGATGCCATGGCCGCCGGTGATGACGCCGCAGCCAACGTATGCAACAACGATGATCGGCCTGTCGCCACCGCGGCCGCCGACGCCAAGGAGGAACGTCAATCATGACCATGACCGTCTGGCAGGGTGTGATCACCGTCGCCGCCGTGGTGATCGGCACCATGCTCACGCGATTCCTGCCGTTCATCGTGTTCCCGGAATCCAAGCAGCCGCCGCGTCTCGTTGAATACCTCGGCTCCGTACTGCCGTACGCGATGACCGGCCTGCTGGTGGTGTATTCGCTGCGCAATACGCCGATTCTCACCGGCTCGCACGGCGTCCCCGAACTCATCGCCTGCGCGACGATCGTGCTGCTGCATTGCTGGAAACGCAACATGCTGCTGTCGATCGCCGGCGGAACCATCGTGTACATGCTGCTGGTGCAACTGGTGTTCTGATATGGCTAAGGCCTTCGTCCTCGCAAGGAGAGACGAAGGCCTTTTCAATGCATGAGAGCTGCCGTAACTAGTCCTTGAGCTGCTGCTCCACCCAGTCCACGATGTACGGCGCGACCTCCTCGATCTGGTCGATGGCCACCTCGAACTCGTGCTGGCCGCCGTACCACGGATCCACCAGGTCGATCTGATCCTCGCGGCCCGGCTTCGGCTTGGGCAGGTTCGGGTCGAAGCTGCGGTACATGTGCACTTCTGCGCGCTTGCCGGGCGGCAGCATACGCAGCAGGGAGCGCATATGTGACGCGGTCATCGGCAGGAACAGGTCCGTGCGCTCGATCTCGTCGCGGGAGATGCGGTGAGCGAAGTGGTCGCGCGGAATCTCATCGCCATAGCCGCGTTCGCGCAGCACACGCACGGCTCGCGGATCGATCGGATGGCTCCACTCCTCATCGGACACGCCGCTGGACTCCACGTTCACGCGGTCGGACAGGCCGCGTTCGTCGAAGAAGTGACGCAGGATGATCTCGCCCATGGGGGAACGGCAGATGTTGCCGGTGCACACGGTCATGACGGTGTAGGGCTTGTTGGTGCTCATATCGCCTTTCATAGATCGGAAACGGATGTAGCGGACGTAGCGGGCGTAACGGACATGACACGGACCCGACCGCCGTCCGAAAGACGGACCCCGGCAGCGGAACGGCGAATCGTCCGCATGCCAGGGTCTGTCGGTGCTCTTGTCTTACTTGGTCTTCGTCAGCAGGACGAAGCGGTAGGCATCGATGCCGCTCTTCGGATCGGCGGGCGTGTGCCACTCCCCCACTTCGGTCTCCTGCCACAGCCCGGCCTCGACCAGCGCGGCCATGTCCGGAGCGTAGGTGTCGGCGTCCACGTTCGCGGCCAGCATCGTGATGTAGGCCTTGTCCGCGAACGGCAGGGCCTCGGAGAACAGCTGCGCGCCGCCGATGATCCAGATTTCGGAACGATCCAGACCATCGTCCGGAATCGCCTCCTGGCGGGCCATGTCGAGCGCGTCGTCGAGGCTGGTGACCACCGTGGCGCCCGGCGCACGGTATAGCGGGTCACGCGAGACCACGATGTTGTCTCGGTTCGGCAGCGGACGGTACTTGACCCCCAGCGATTCCCAGGTCTTACGGCCCATGATCACCGGATGGGATACGGTCAGCTCCTTGAAGTGCTTCATATCCTCGGACAGGTGCCAAGGCATGCCGCCATTGAGGCCGATGGCGCCGGCGCGACCTTCCTTGTCGCGGGCTTCGGCCCAAATCAGATTCACCGAGAAGGTCTTGGGGAAATCGTCACCCCAGTCCTCCTCCGTGGCAGACAGCCCGGCAGATCCGGGCTCGGGTTCGTGATAGCCGCTACGGCTACTGTCATGCTCCATTTCGCTTACTCCTCCTGGATTGCGGAACTGCCCTTAGTGTAGTGGGTATGTCAGACGGCAACCGACCATCAGCCGGCACCGGACCGTCAGACGGCGACGGGCGCCTTGATGGTGGGGTGATGCTGGTATCCGACGATGGTGAAGTCGTCGTAGTCGTAGTCGAACAGCGAATCGGCCTTGCGGATCTCGATCTGCGGGTACGGGTACGGCTCGCGCGAGAGCTGTTCGAGCACCTGGTCGATGTGGTTGTCGTACACATGGCAGTCGCCGCCGGTCCATACGAATTCGCCGGGCTCCAAACCGGCCTGCTGGGCCATCATCAGCGTGAGTAGCGAGTAGGACGCGATGTTGAACGGCACGCCGAGGAACATGTCGCACGAACGCTGGTACAGCTGGCAGGAGAGCCGGCCGTCCGCCACGTAGAACTGGAACAGCGCATGGCAGGGCGGCAACGCCATCTGCTCCACTTCGGCCGGATTCCATGCGGAGACCACCATGCGGCGGGAATCCGGGTGGTTCTTGATGAGATCCATCACATTGGCGATCTGGTCGATGGTGCGGTTCGGGTCCTCCGGCGTGGGGGCCGGCCAGGAGCGCCACTGCACGCCGTAGACCGGGCCGAGGTCGCCGTTGGCGTCCGCCCATTCGTCCCAGATATGCACGCCGTGCTCCTGCAGCCAGCGCACGTTGGACGACCCCTTGAGGAACCACAGCAGTTCGTAGGCCAGTCCCTTGAAGAAGACCGTCTTGGTGGTCAGCAGCGGGAAGTACTGCGCAAGGTCGAATCGCATCTGCTGGCCGAACAGGGAGATGGTGCCCGTACCGGTACGGTCGGACTTCAGGGTGCCTTCGGTCAGGATCTTGCGCACCAGATCCTCGTACGGCATTGGAATGGCCGTTTCGGGGCGCGCGGGGATACGGGTACGGATGTCTGCGAGCTGTTCTTCGGTCAAAGCCATGGGCAACATGGTATCGACAGAGCCCTACCTAGGCCGTCGCGCTGGTGCGGCGACCTCGCGGAAAGCCTTATTTTCCGGCCATTCGAGCCATCAGCGTAACGAACGCAATACCTGGGGGCATAATGGAGAGGTCAACAATGCCATGAGATGCCGTAAGGAGGCACACTATGGGTAAGCGACTGTGGGTTGAGCGCAACAAGGACGGTTCGTGGGATGCTTTCAGCGATGACGGCGCTCATATCAAGTTCGGCAAGGATCGCGGCCAGTTCACGCCGGGCGATCTGATGAAGGTCGCGTTGGCCGGCTGCGCGGCGCTGTCCAGCCAGTTCGCCATCGAGCACACGCTCGGCGAGGGCAAGGGCGCCAAAATCGTGGTGGACGGCTCCTACGACCCCGAGAACGACGCCTACACCGCTTTCGAGGAGCATGTCGTGGTGGATGCCGCCGACGCCGACCTGTCCGAGGAGGACGCCGCGAAGCTCAAGGAACGCATCACCCGCCACATCGAAAAGGGCTGCACGGTGAAGCACACGTACGTGCAGGAGACCCCGGTCCGCATGGATGTGACCATCAAGCACTGATTTTTGCCGTACGGCATTACGGATCATTTGCCGTAAGGCGGCATAAACATCAAAACTGGCTCCCCTCTCCGAGGGGAGCTGTCAGCGAAGCTGACTGAGGGGAGTCGCGGAATAACCGTGGCGCTCCCCTCAGTCTCACTTCGTTCGACAGCTCGTCCGGCAATTACGGACGAACTTCGTTCGCGCTTTTCTGGCTCGACTGTCATCTCGCACATTGCCTACAAACAGCTCTGCTGTTTGCTTCACGGCAATGTCCTCAGAGAGGGGAGCCAGTATCGTTATTGCCGATTAGTCGTCAATCACTGCCTGTCGGGATCGATGGTCTTCTCGATCTGCTGGGCCACTTCCGGTTCGGCCTTGTCCACCGGGATCTCTTCGACGCCGGCGATGTCCTCCAGGGACTTGGTCGGCACATCGGCGGGCGAGCTCGGCACGGTGTCAAGACGGGATTCCGCGGCCTCCACATACTTGCGCGGCACCACGTACACCGGGCCCACCGCGTGCTGCAGCAGTCCCTGGCTCGTGGAGCCCAGCAGCAGGCCGGTGAAGCCACCGCGGCCACGGGAGCCCACGACCACCACGTCATGGTCGTAGCTGGCCTTGGTCAGGGCGCTCACAGCCGGTCCGGACACGATCTGCTTGTTGATCTTCAGGTCCGGATGCGCTTCCTGCAACGGCTTGATACGAACGTCAAGGTCTTCCTTGTAGGACTCCATCACGGCGTCCTCGCCGTCCACGCCCTTGAGGTTCGGCACGGCGGAGATCACGTCGAGTTCGGCACCCCAGCAGGAGGCGAAGTCGGCGGCGATGTCGAGCGCCTTGAGGCCCCACTTGGATTCGTCGGAGCCCACGGCCACCTTGGTGATGGTGTTGTTGAGGTGCATGAGGTTGCCGTCGTCGTCGGTGTAGGGCACCACCACGATCGGGCAGTAGGCGTACGCCGGCAGCGAGGAGGACGTGGTGCCGAGCAGTCGTTCAGCCAGGCCGCCCTTGCCGCGGTTGCCGATGACGATGAGGTTGTAGTTGCGGGACAGTTCCACGAACACGGACGCCGGGTCTCCGGTGACGATCAGCGTGGCTGCCTCCACGCCCTGCTCGTCCGCGATGGCCTTGGCCTTGGACAGGATCTCCTGGGCGTCGGAATGCGCGGCGTTGTCATCCCCCATCGCCGTATAGGTGGCATCGAACGAAACGGCGGCATAGCTTGGCAGGGAATACGCGCAGACGATCTGCAGCGTGAGCCCGGCATGCTTGGCATAATTCGCGGCCCACCATGTTGCCTTGTAGCTGGCATGCGACCCGTCAACGCCGACGAGTATGGCCTTGTCGTTAATCATGACGACCTCCTTGAAGTTATTACGGGATAGTCCCGCACATGTCCAACAATACCCCGTGACACTCGGTTTCGGCGGTAGCCTACGCGCAAAAAGAACAGGCAAATACGCAAAAGGCGCGCCCCGTAATGGGACGCGCCTTGGCATGAACGTTGGAACAGTTCTTGGATGGTTCCAGGCGGTTCGGCGACCTGTACGGCCCGCCGGAATCAACTACAGGAGACGGCGGATGGCGTAGCCAGCGCCACCGAAGACGGAGACGTCGACGATCTGCGTGCCCTGCACCGGGTTCATGGCGTTGACCACCATGCCGTTGCCGATGTAGATGGCGGCGTGGGTGCCGTTGGCCAGGATGTCGCCCGGCTGGGCCTCGGCGAGGCTGGCGACCGGCGTGCCCATGGCGGCCTGCGCACCGGAGGAATGGGGCAGGGAGATGCCGAACTGGGCGTACACGTACTGCACGAAGCCGGAGCAATCCCAACCGGCCGGGGTGTTGCCGCCGGCGACGTACGGATAGCCCGTGAACTGGCTGGCGTAACGGGCGAGATCGGCGCCGCTGCCGGTCATGGAACCCAAGTCGATCTGCGGGATGGCGGTGCGCTGTTCGGAACGGCTGGCCGCGTATTCCTGGGTCTGGGCCTTGGCGGCCTCGTCGGCGGCCTTCTGTGCGGCTTCGGCGTCCTTCTCGGACTGGGACTTGGTCTGCGGCACGTTCAGGGTCTCGATGCCGCCCCAATTGGAGTTCTCGTCCACCGAGGTGGAGGTGGATTCGGCCAGGAGGTTCGCCTTGGCGGCGGAGGCCTTCGGGAAGGAGCGGGAGGACACCACTGCGGTGGTGGTGCTGGCGGTGTCCGCGGCGTTGGCGGCGGGTACTACGCCGGCGAAGAGGGTGGCGGCCGCTACGACCGCGACGGAAGTCGAAAGAATCTGCTTAACGTTCATCATCAACGCACCACCTTACCACAGACGTTGACGCCTGTTCTGGTTCGCTTCCGCACAGCACAAGGCCCCGGACACGTCCGTGCCGGGGCCTTGAGGGGTTCGTCGATTCAGCGAAGGTGCATCACGGGATGCGTACCACGATGGTCACCTGGTTGAGCATGGCGCCGGCCAGCGCCACGGTGTAGCCGTTCCAACCGCCGTGCACGGCCTGGCCGTTGCCCACGTACAGCGCCACGTGGTCGTAATGGGCGCCGCCGTTCCAGCCGCCGGTGTTGGCGTAGATGAGGATGTCGCCGGGCTGCAGGGAGCCGTCGGTGACGATCTGGCCGCCGGGTACGTTGGCGTACTCCTCGGGCCAGCCATGGAAGTTGATGCCGCGTGCGGCGAGTGCGTAGCTCACCAGAGCGGTGCAGTCCATGCTTTGGCCGATGAGCGAGTATGCGCGATCGATGGATGCGGCGGCGCCGGCGGACACGGAACCGTCCGTCTCGGTGTAGGACAGGGTGCTGCGAGCCTGGCCGCGACTGGCGGATTCCATCTGACTCTGCACCTGGGCCGCTTCGGCCTCGTCCTGGACCTTCTTGGCCGCTTCGGCTGCGGCCGCGTCCTTCTCGGCCTGGGAGGCGGTCTGCGGCACGTTCAAAGTCTCGATGCCACCCCAGCTGGAGTCGCCCTCGACTTCGGTGGCGGTGGATTCGGCGGTCAGGTTCTCACGGGTCTGGCTGCTCGTGGGGAACGACTTGATGGAAGTGATGATACCCTCGTCGGCATTGGCCGCGGGGGCGAAGGCAAGCAGGCTGGCCGTGGCTGTGCACGCGGCGATTACTGAAGCGATTCGGGGAAAAGTCCTCATGAAACCTGAACGCTAGCCCGTAAACATGAACGGAAGCTGGGAGTCAATGGGCGAAACCGCACAATATAGGGGATTATGTCGGCGTGTCGCTAGTTGACAATCACTAAAAATCCATCTCGGATTTCAGCGGAAAAGTGACCAATGTCACGAAAGCTGACGACTCATCTGCGATGATGCGGGAGCCGCATACGGCGAATCGACGGGAATCAGTAGTGCACGTACTGGAACTTGGCGGCCTCGTCGGCGGTGAAGGTGCGGTGGGAGATCACGCCCAGGCCCTTGGCGTTGGATTCGGAGATCTCGATGGAACCGTCCGCGTTGATCTTCTCCAGCACGGCCACATGGCCATAGACGGGATCGGCGTTGGCCTGGCCCTGCGTGAAGATCACAGCGTCGCCCACGTGGCGCGGGGTATTGTCCACCCAGTAGCCCAGAGCGCGGGCGGAATCGGCCCAAGCGCCGCCGTTGCCGAAGTTGCCGCTGCTCGGCAGGCCGAGCTCGGCGCGACGGTTGTACGCATACCACGTGCACTGGCCCCACGGGTAGTTGTTGCCGCTAGTGCCGACGCTGTGGTTCGGATCGAAGCCGGCCGGAAGAGCCGCGGAATCCTCATCCATAAGCACGGAGACCACCGGGTTGTTCGCGGTGTTGCGGTTCATCAGCGTGGTGTTCAGCGAGCTTTCGGAGTTGCTCAGACTCCATCCGCCCTCGTTGGTGGACTGCTCGGTCACGGAGGAATTGAGTTCGGTACGGGCCTCGGAACGGGAGGCGGATGTCACATCGCTCACGCGCTTGATCTGCGTGGTCGTGGTGGCCGGGTCGGCGAACACGGTGGTGGTGTCGTCGTTGTGGGCGAAGGCCATGGAGGTCGCCGCGGTGCCCACCAGCGCCGCGAGGGACGCGGAGGCGAGGATATGGCTGCGACGTTCGGCCGCACGGGCGGCCTCGCGAATGGAGCGACGGGTCTGCGGGGCGATTTCGTTGATCTTCTCGGCCACCGCGGGATCAAGGCCCAGCGCGATGGCATCGCCGCCGGCGGCCTGTGCCGCACGGACCGCGCGAACGGAGTGGGAACCCTTTCCGGAGGCGAAGAAAGCCTTCGCTAAGCTGAACTTCTGGTGTGAGACCTTGGTCGCTTTATGCGAGGCATGCTTCATAACTGATTTACTCCTTGGATGGGTCGGACGCCTCCTCATGAGGGCGTCGCCGTACCGTCACAATTGCCCACTCTACAACGGGAGTATGTCAATTGCCAACCTGGCAAGGGCCCGTCCGGGCGTGTCAATCGATTGACGTATGCTCGTTCTCCCTGGAAAACCACCGGTGTTTCACGGCCTGTTTCATGGTTTTTCACGGCGCTTTTCCGCGGTATTCCCTTGTATTTCCGGGCTTGCGGCAAGATTGCCGATACCGTTTACCGCACCGGCATGATCGGCTGGGGACGCTATCGCCTTTCTCGCATACCGTTATATATAGGAATTATCTATGCCCGGCTATGACGGGGCTGCCGGGCTCCTTGGGAAATCGACGCCTGGAACGGCCGACAGCTCGACTGCCGGGCCGGTTGCCCGGAGCCTCCCCTCTGCGTGTGAAAACTAATCAATCAGTGCAGCCCGCCGACAACCCCGCCCTTCCGGCCCAAAGGAGCGTTACCCCATCTTGGCGGCCTTCGAGCACGGAAAAGACAAGCTCTTACTCTCACGATCGCGAGCCGTCTTTTCGGCGACCGTTTGGGTATAGAAGCGCTCATCTCCTGTCCTCAAACAATCGCGAATCCCTCTCCTCGTGACCGTTTGAGTACAGAAGTGTGCCGCTCCTGTACTGTAACGATTGCGCATCCCACTTCCAGCGGTCGTTTGAGGACAGAAGCCGTTCCCTTCTATACCCAAACGACCGCAAATCCCTCCTTCAGCGTCCTTTCCAGTACAGAAAAGCCCGTTTCTGTACTCAAATGACCGCAAATGCCCTCCTAGCGGTCCTTCAAGTCCAGAAGCACATGACTTCTGTACTCAAAAGACCGCTGATGAGGGGATTCGCGGTCTTTTGAGTACAGAAAAGCCCCTCTCCCATACTCAAACGACCACAACCGCTTCAAGCAAAGACCCCCTCCGCGAAACACATCACCACGCAATCCGTCATCCGACCATCAGACAACCGACATACGGACGACATGCGGGACCGCACCCTCGGTCCCCTACGACAGCGGCGGGTTCTAGTCCTGATGATCTCGAAAGGGGTCTCAGGTGGGTAGGTGGGTGTTCAACGGCGCAGAGTACGCACCCTGAAATGCCCCGAAAATCCGGCAGCCGGGAGATTGCCCACATTCGTTGCCGGCACGGGCTAGCCTTAAAGGCATGACTGTGAGCATCACCATTCCTGAATCGTTGAAGCCCGAGGACGGCCGCTTCGGATCCGGCCCGAGCAAGATCCGTCCCGAGCAGATCGCCGCGCTGGACGCCGGCGCCACCACGCTGCTGGGCACCTCCCACCGTCAGAGCCCGGTCAAGCAGGTGGTCGGCTCCATCCGCGAAGGCCTCGCCGAATTCTTCCACCTGCCCGACGGTTACGAAGTGGCGCTGGGCAACGGCGGCGCCAGCGCGTTCTGGGAGGTGGCCTGCGCCTCGCTGATCACCCGTCAGGCCGCGTTCAGCACCTACGGCTCGTTCAGCGCCAAGTTCGCCGCCTCCGCCGCCAACACGCCGTTCCTGGAGAAGCCGGTGATCTTCGAGGGTGAGCCGGGCACGTACCGCCTGCCCGAACTCACCGAGGGCGTGGACACCTACTGCTGGGCCCACAACGAGACCTCCACCGGCGTGGCCGCGCCGATCCGCCGCGTGCCCGGAAGCCGTGAGGCCGGCGCCCTGACCGTCATCGACGGCACGAGCGCGGCCGGCGCCCTGCCCATCGACATCGCGCAGACCGACGTCTACTACTTCTCCCCGCAGAAGGCCTTCGGCTCCGACGGCGGCCTGTGGGTGGCCATCCTCTCCCCCGAGGCCATCGACCGTGCGGCCGGCGTGGAGTCCAGCGCCCATCTGGAGGGCGCGCGCCGCTGGGTGCCGCCGTTCCTTTCGTTGACCTCCGCGCTGAACAACTCACGCAAGGACCAGACGCTCAACACCCCGGCCGTGGCCACGCTGATCATGATGGCCAACCAGATCGAATGGCTCAACGGCAATGGAGGACTGGCGTGGACCGCCGCCCGTTGCGCCAAGTCCGCGTCCATCCTGTACACGTGGGCCGAACGCTCCGATTACGCGCATCCGTTCGTCACCGATCCGGGCGCACGCTCGAACGCCGTGGTCACCATCGATTTGGACGAGAGCGTCTCGGCCAGCCAGGTGCTCGCGATCCTGCGCGAGAACGGCATCGTGGACGCCGCGGGCTACCGCAAGCTGGGCCGCAACCAGCTGCGCGTGGGCGTGTTCCCGTCCGTGGAGCCGTCCGACGTGATCGCCTTCACCAAGTGCGTGGACTACGTGGTGGAGCATCTGCAGTAAGGCAGGTCCGTCCGTAATCCGCTTGTTTTCCTGTCAATCGTCGCGTATCGCATCGTCGTGCGCGGCGATTGACGTTCCTGTTGACTACAGTGCATGACTATGAAGTTCGCGCCCATCATCGACCCTGCCGTCCGCAAGCCCACCCCGAAGCCAGTGCGTGTGGATCTGCGCAAGGTGTTCGGCATCGGCACCGGCCTGTGGGCCGTGGCCCTGATCGTCGCGTTGATACTGACGACCATCGACCGTACCTTCGAGCCGCTGGTGATCATGTGCTCGTCCGGCGTGATCATCGGACTGCTGCTGCTGATCTGGGAGTTCTTCGACCGCTGGGATTACCGGCGATTGGGCTTGTAGGGGCAGCAACGGACTCACCGAGCCGCTCCCCTCAGCCACCTTACGGTGACAGCTCCCCTCAAAGAGGGGAGCCAAGGATGGGGTCACTGCGCCAGGGGCAGGGTGAGAGTGAAGGTGCTGCCCTGGCCGGGGGTGCTCCAGACGGCGATGTCGCCGTGGTGGGTCAGCGCCACATGCTTGGCGATGGCCAAGCCCAGACCCACGCCGTCCGCCGTGCGTTCACTTTGGCCGGCACCGCGGTAGAAGCGCTCGAAGATGCGCGCCTGGTCCTTCTTGGCGATGCCCACACCCTGATCGATCACACGGATTGAGGCACGGCCTCCGTCCTGGCTTTTGGATGCGGACACGCTCACCACGCCGCCTTCCTTCGAATAGCCGATGGCGTTCTCGATGAGCTTGGTCACCGCACTGTCGATCTGGCCGCCCTCATCGTTGACCACCAGCGTGTCGTCGCCGCTCAGCCGCAGCGTGACGCCGGCCTGTTCGGCCTTCGGTGTGAGTCGGTCGACGGTCTTGCGCAACTGGTCCATGACCGCAAGACGATTCGCCGAGGACGGCGTGATCGGCTCCTGCGCGCGGATGAGCAGCAGCAGGTCGGAGACCATATGGTTGAGCTTGCCGCAGCTGGACCGTACCTGACGGGCATCCTCGGTGATGCGCTCGCGGTTAGGCTCGCCCTGTTCCAGTGAATCGGCGAGCTTGGCGAGGGCCTCGGTCGGGCCAAGCAACTGTTCGGACACGTTCGTGATGAATGCGTCGCGCACCTGGGCGAACCGGACCGAATCGCTGACGTCCTCCACCAGCACGATCACGAACTGCGCGTTGATACGCCCCACCGTGACCTTCAGCCAGTTGGGCCGGCGTACGGACTGGGTTTTTACCGCACTTCCCTTGTCCCGCTCGGCCGCGTACCGCTCGGGGGTGTCGGTGGTCAGGTCGAACTGGCGCTTGCCTCCATGGGCGCGCGTCTCGTGAATCGCGTCCAGTATCTCCTTGCCTACGATGGCGTCCTCCTGGACCACGCCCAGACGGTAGGCACCGGGACTGCAACGGACCACCTCGTCATGCTCGTCCACCAGAACCGAGACGTCCGGCAGCATGGACAGCAATGTGGAGGCCTCGTCCGGCAACTCCTCGTCGTCCGCGTCCCCCTCCCCCACAGGACGCGCGGACACACGCACACGATGCGTCGCCACGCCGAAAATCAGAACAACACCAAGAACCACCAGCAACACGGCGGCCACGATCAGCGCGATCAGGGCCGCAATCGGCATTTCAGTCATGGCTCCTATTCTCCCACACCGCACGGCACGCTGGGAACACGCCGAAAGCCTGCCAAAAACACGCCGGGAACATGAATTGAAGGTGAACAACCCAATGAACTTTGCAACAACTTGAGGTTGCCATTGCCTACGTTGAAGTAACGCATGAAAGCTGGAATAATACACTGAGAGAGGTTGCAATACCGAAAAGCATGAAAGGCTAGAGAAATGCGCGTTATTTTCAACGAGGAGCTGAAGCAGGTTGCCGACGACCTCGACCATATGGCGCAGGACGTGCGTAAGGCGATCAACGGCGCCGGAGAGGCTTTGCTGAAGCAGGATGTCGAAGCCGCCCAGACCGTCATCGACGGCGACATCGAGATCGACGCCCTGGAGTCCTCCGTCATCGATCAGTGCGTGAAGCTGCTGGCCAAGCAGAACCCGGTGGCCACCGACCTTCGCGTGGTCGTCTCCACCATGCGCCTGGCCTCCACCTTCGAGCGTATGGGCGATCTGGCCCGTCACGTGGCCGAGGCCGCACGCCGCACCTACCCGGCGTCCCCGCTGCCGGAGGCCGCCCAGCCGGTGTTCGCCCAGATGATCGACTTCCTGAGCAACACCGCGGACCAGCTCATCGCCATGCTCTCCGACCGTGACGCCAAGATCGCCGAGCACATCATCCTCGACGACGACACGCTGGACGAGCTGCACCACAAGACCTTCGAGCTGGCACTGTCCGACGGCATCACCCGTCAGCAGACCGTGGACATCGTGCTGCTGGGCCGCTTCCTGGAGCGTCTCGGCGACCACGCCGTGTCCTCCGCCCGCCGCGTGGTGTACATCGTGTCCGGCTTCGACCCGTCCAAGAAGCCCGCGCGCGACGAGGGCACCGACATCGGCTGATACGCCTGGACTGAAATCCTTATCCCCTCGGGGATGCCCGAAACGGCGATCCGGTTGCGACTGGACGCCGTTTTCTTATGCCGTTTGGCCGACCGCGTTTTTCTGGCTCCCTTCTTTGAGGGGAGCTGTCGAACGCAGTGAGACTGAGGGGAGTACCACGATTCGCTCCTGCCCGTATACTCCCCTCAGTCAGCTTTGCTGACAGCTCCCCTCAAAGAAGGGAGCCGAAATAACGCGGGTACGAAAAAGGGAGCCGCACGGTGAGGTGCGACTCCCTTGATGTGTGTTCAACGCACTAGCCTATCGGCTTGAGGCTCACTTCTGGCCCTGAGCGGCGACGGCGGCGGCACCGGCGGCGGCAGCCTCCGGATCCAAGTACTCGCCACGCGGCTTGATCGGCTTGAAGTTCTCATCCAGCTCGTAGAGCAGCGGGATGGCGGTCGGGATGTTGACCTTGGCGATCTCTTCCTCGGACAGGTTGTCGAGCATCTTGACGATGGCGCGCAGCGAGTTGCCGTGAGCGGCGATCAGAACGGTCTTGCCGGCCTTGAGCTCCGGCTCAATGGCGGACTTGAAGTACGGCTCGACGCGCTTGACCACATCGGCCAGGCACTCGGCTTCCGGAACCGGGTCGCCGGTGTAACGCGGGTCGTGGTTCTGGGCGTACTGATCGTTCGGATCGATCTCGGGCGGCGGGGTGGCGTAGGAGCGGCGCCACAGCATGAACTTCTCGTCGCCGTACTCCTCGCGGATCTCGGTCTTGTTCTTGCCCTGCAGAGCGCCGTAGTGACGCTCGTTGAGACGCCAGTTGCGCTCGACCGGGATCCACAGACGATCCGCGGCATCCAGCGCGATGTTGGCGGTGTTGATGGCGCGACGCAGCAGGGAGGTGAACACGATGTCCGGAAGGACGTTCTTCTCCTTGAGCAGCTCGCCGCCACGCTTGGCTTCGGCTTCACCCTGCTCGGTCAGCGGGACGTCGACCCAGCCGGTGAACTGATTGGTTTTGTTCCATGCGCTCTGTCCATGACGGAGCAGTACTAGTTTGTAAGACATACGGCCAGTTTACAGCCCGTGCGAGCCAAACGCGACTGCGAATCTTACGTTTTGCGCATCGATTGGATAACGGTTGGCGTTGCTGGACCAGAGCCAACATGTTCGCGATGGACTACCCCTCAGTCGGCTATGCCGACAGCTCCCCTGACAAGGGGAGCCAAGGAAAGGAATCGATTGGATAACGGTTGGCGTCACACGGCGACGGCGATCACGACCACGACGGCGAAGAGCAGCGTCTGGAAACCGGCGTCGCTCAGGGCGGTGCGGAACTGGCGCTTGGGCACGCTGGAGACCATGCGCACCGGCACCCCCACGCCGGAGATCAGCAGGATGCCGCCCCACGGCAGCCACAGCGACATACAGACGAACAGACCGAGCACCCACGCCGCGATGCAGCAGGCGGTGAACAGCGCGGTGGCGCGCCGCTCCCCCAACCGCACGGCCAGCGTGCGCTTGCCATGTCGCCCGTCTTCGGCGATGTCTCGCAGATTGTTGACCATGAGCAGCATCACGGCGTTGAGACCACAGCAGACGGCACCGCACACGCCCATCACATCGATGCTGCCGGCAAGCGCGTACTCGGTGCCGAGCACCGCGGCCAAACCGAAGAACAGGAACACCGCGACTTCGCCGAGGCCGGCATACCCGTACGGATGCTTGCCACCGGTGTAGAACCAGCCGGCGATGAGGCTCAAGGCGCCCACGGCCAGCAGCCACCACGCCTGCGAGATGACGACCGCCGCCAGGCCGCAGACGGCGGCGAGCACGGCGGCGATGCCGGCAGCGATCAGCACATGCTTCGGCGGCACGCCCGAGGCCACCAGGCGACGGGGTTTCGGCGTTCCACCGCGCTGTTCGGCGTCCGACTCCGATTCCGCCTCCGCTACGTTCCGTCCTTCATCGGTGCCGCGGATGCCGTCGGAATAGTCGTTGGCGAAATTGACCGCGATTTGCAGGAGCACCGCCACAAGCATGCAGAGTATGGCCACCGGCCAGAAATGGGCTTGCAGCGGCTCGGCCAAGGCTTGGTTGGCAACGCATTCCTGCGGCACGGGATGAATCTCGACGCAGGTGCCGAGCTGGTCGATACGGCGGGATGCCAGTGCAGCGCCCACCAGCACCGGGGCGATCGAAGCGGACAGTGTCTTGGGGCGCAATCCGGCCAGCCATAGACGTGGATTCATGATTTTCCCCCAACACTATGCAAAATCCTTTGTATGTTCGCGTCCCGACGAGGGCCTCGCGAACATACAAAGGATTAATGAGGCTAAACCCTTTGTATGTTCGCGGCATAATCGTTCAGACGCGAACATACGAAGGGAAACAGGTTTGATACTCAGGCCACCAGCGGCTTGACCAGCGGGAAGGTGATGGTCTCGCGGATCGTGGCGCCGGTCAGGGCGATGAGCAGTCGGTCGATGCCCATGCCCATGCCACCTGCCGGCGGCATGCCCACGCCGAGGGCCTCCAGGAAGTCCTCATCGATGTCGCAGGCCTCCTCGTCGCCCGCCAGTGCGTCCTTGGCCTGGGCCACGAAACGCTCGCGCTGCACGACCGGGTCGTTGAGCTCGGAGTAGCCGGTGGCCAGCTCGAAGCCGCGCACGTAGAGATCCCACTTCTCCACCACGCCCGGCTTGGTGCGGTGGCCCTTGACCAGCGGGGAGGTCTCGACCGGGAAGTCGCGCACGAAGGTCGGCTCGTAGAGCTTGTCCTCGTAGAAGTGCTCCCACAGGTGCTCCACGAGCTTGCCGTGGTTCTCTACGTCGTCGCGCTCCACGCCGAGCTTGTCGGCGATGGCGCCCAGGTGCTCCACGGAGGTGCCGGGGTGCTCGGGGCCGCCGTTCGGCACGATCTCCTCGCCAAGGGCCTCGGACAGGGAGTCGTACATGCTGATGGTCTTCCATTCACCGCCGAAGTCGTATTCGGTGCCGTCGAGCAGCGTGACCTTGTGCGAACCGTAGACGTCCATGGCGGTCTTCTGCACGAGCTCCTTGACCAGCTGGCCGATGGAGTCGTAGGTGCCGTAGGCCTGGTAAGCCTCGACCATGGTGAACTCCGGGGCGTGCGTGGCGTCGACGCCCTCGTTGCGGAAGTCGCGGTTGATCTCGAACACGCGGTCGATGCCACCGACCAGGCAGCGCTTGAGGAACAGCTCCGGGGCGATGCGCAGGTAGAGGTCGAGGTCGAAGGCGTTCATGTGCGTGGTGAACGGACGGGCCGCGGCGCCGCCGTGCAGGGTCTGCAGCATCGGGGTCTCGACCTCGAGGAAGCCATGGTCGTCGAAGGTACGGCGCAGGGAGGCCACGGCCTTGGAGCGGTTGCGCACCATGTTGCGGATCTTCTCGTCCGCGATCATGCCGATGTACGGCTTGCGGGTGCGGGTGTCCTCGTTGAGGTCCTTGTGCAGGGCCGGCAGCGGCTGCAGCGCCTTGGAGGCGATGGCCCACTCGGTGGCGAACACGGACAGCTCGCCGGTCTTGGAGGCGATCACGCGACCCTTCAGGTACAGGTGGTCGCCGAGGTCAACGAGCTGCTTGAACTGCTTGAGGGAGTCGGCGCCGATCTCCTTCTTGGAGATCATGCCCTGGATCTTGGTGCCGTCGCCGGCGGAGAGCTGCACGAAGCACAGGCCGCCCGCGTTGCGCAGGAACAGCACGCGGCCGGCGATGCCGACCATGTCCTCGGTCTCCTGGCCGGGCTCGAGCTTGCCGTCGTACTTGGCGCGCACGTCCTCGATGGTGTCGGTCACGTCCAGATGGACCGGGTAGGGGGCGATACCGGCCTCAAGCATCATGGCGCGCTTGGCCACACGCATCTGCACCTGCTCAGGGTGCGCCAGCGGGCCGAACTCCTTGTTGGAGGGGTCCACGGCCTCGTCCAGCGTGGCGCCGGACTTAATCTTCTCGGTGATGGTGGCGTCCTGCTTGAGCAGCATTTCCGCACGCTCGACGGTGCTCATCTGCGGGACGGCCGGGGTTTCGTTCTCGGTATTCTCAGTGTTTTCAACAACTTCAGCCATGGTTCTTCAGTGTACGCAAGACCGGCGAATTCTCTTTTTCGGGCTTTCGCCAAGCGCCTGCAACAAGTCTTTTTGGGGTTCTGGCTCCCCTCCCCGAGGGGAGCTGTCGAACGCAGTGAGACTGAGGGGAGTGACTTGATTTATCGACATGGCCGAACTCCCCTCAGTCAGCTCCGCCGACAGCTCCCCTCAAAGAGGGGAGCCCCCAAAAAACGAAACCGCCGCCATTCACCGCAATCCGCCACGAAAACGTTGGAATTCCGCGCGACACGCCGTAGTTTGCATGAACAGGCACCCTTATCGTAAGCTATACGACGTTGCCAAAACGGGCTGTAGCGCAGCTTGGTAGCGCGCTTCGTTCGGGACGAAGAGGCCGCGGGTTCAAATCCCGCCAGCCCGACTGCAATAAGGGAATCAGTGGTTACCGCTGGTTCCCTTTCTTTTTGCCTGAACCGCGGTATCCCATCACCGATCGCCGCGCGAAGGCACGAGTGGAGGCAAGAGTACCGATGAAGAAAAGTCTGCTCGCGCTCGCTTCGGGCGCGTTCATCCTCGGCGCCGCGGAATTCGTGATGATGGGCATCCTGCCGCAGGCCGCCGCCGCGACCGGTGTGGACATCCCCACCGCCGGCCATTACATTTCCGCCTACGCCTTCGGCGTGTGCTTCGGCACGCTGATTCTGGTGTTCGGCCGCAAGGTGCCGCCGAAGAACCTCATCATCCTGTTCATGGCCATCGCGTTGACGGGCAACCTGCTGTCCGCCGTCTCCGTCAACGGCCCGATGCTGCTTGTCGCTCGCTTCATCTCCGGCCTGCCGCACGGCGCGTTCTTCGGCACCGCCACACTCATCGCCAAGACGCTGGCGGACAAGGGCAAGGAGGCGCAATCGGTCGCCGCGATGGTGACCGGCCAGACCGTGGCCAACATGCTGGGCGTTCCCGCCGGCACGCTGATGGCCGAATTCCTGTCCTGGCGTCTCGCGTTCGGATTCCTCGCCGCGTGGGCCGCGATGACCATCGTGCTTGCGCTGACGTGGATCCCGTACGTCGCCCCCATCAAGGACGCAGGCATCGCCGGCCAGTTCCGCTTCCTGACCCGTCGCGGCCCGTGGGTGATCCTGGCCGCCGTGTTCACCGGCAACGCCGGCGTGTTCTGCTGGTGGAGCTACGTCTCCCCGTGGCTGCAGAAGTCCGGCGGCTGGTCGTCCGACCTGGTGCCGCTGCTCATGATGCTCGCCGGCTTCGGCATGGTGGTGGGCGGCCTGATCGGCGGACGCATCACCGACCGTTGGCGCCACGCCGGCACCGCGGCCCTGGGACAGGCGATTTCCTGCCTCGGCCTGATCATGGTGTTCCTCGTGCCCGCCAACCTGGTGACCACCGCCATCCTGACGTTCTGGATCGCGTTCGGCCTGTTCTTCATCTCCGCTCCGCAGCAGCTGCTCATGACCGAGGCCGGCCAGGGCGGCGGCGAACTCATCGCCGGCGCGGCAGTGCAGGTGGCGTTCAACTTCGGCAACGCCGTGGGCTCCATCGTGGGCGGCGCCATGCTCAACGCCTTCGCCATGCAGTACCGGTTCACCGGCCTGGGCGGCGTGCCGCTGGCCCTGATGGCCGTGGGGCTGCTGACCTATTACTCGTGGCGTTGCGAGACGAACACCGACGCCATCCACCGCATGCGCGAAGTCAAGGTGGACTGATTACGGCTGGCGGCGCGGCGGGCAGGTATGTACGTGTCGACACACTCAAGGCCGTTCGGCCAAGCCTACGGTCGTCACGCACATACCTGCCCGCCGCGCCTTCCATATCGGCAAACTCAAAACATCAGCGAGTTCGTTCTTCCATAGCCCCACCCTTCAAACTCCAACAATCGCCTGCTGAGAGCAAACTCACAGGCGATTTTTCGTATGCGCAGGCCGCCGTGACCATAGACTGTTACAGGAATCTGTTCAAGGAGGTACACGGTGGTTGACGAAGACGCGCTGCTCAGGCAATTCGCCGCACAATTCGCACATGGTCCGGAGGATGGCGACGACACTGATGAGGTGGCCGCCGCACAATCGGCCATCGATGATGACGAGAACGACGAGGGCGACGACGAGACGCCCGCGGACTTCGACGTCGATGCCTTCCTGAAGGGATTGGACGACATCTTCAACCGTCATGCGGCCGCCACCGAGGCCGGCCCGTATCTGGAACAGGCCGCGGTGGATGCGGAGAACGCCGGCGACGCGGCCGGGCTGCTGACCGTGCTCAACGAGACGATGGGCTTCTACCGCTCCCAAGGCCGTCACAAGGAGAACCAATGGATCGTGCAGCGGGCGCTGGAGCTTGCCGCACGCATGGGTCTGACCACCGGTACCTCCGAGGCGTGGGCCACCACACTCATCAACTGCGCCACCGCCATGCGCGCGGCCAAGCAGTACGACCAGGCCGAGGACCTCTACCATCAGGCGCAGGACGTGTGCCGTCGCGCCTTCTCCCCCACCGATCGCAGGCTCGCGGCGCTGCACAACAACCTCTCCATGCTCTACAGCGAAACCGACCGTTTGGATAAGGCAGAAACCGAGCTGCGCGAGGCCCTGCGCATCATCGAGGCGTCCAGCGTGAACCCGGATGCGGACATCGACGTGGCCAGTTCACACACCAATCTGGCATTGACCCTGCTCGCCGAGCACAAGTTGGAAGGCGCGCATTGGCACGCGGCCAAGGCGTTGGAGATCTACAGGACCGGTCATCTGGAACATTCCGCGCATTACGCCTCCGCGCTGGCCGGCTTCGCGCAGGTGTGCTTCGCCGAGGGACGCTTTGCGGACGCGGCGGACGGGTATCGCCGTGCGCTCGGGGTCATCGAGGAATGCTACGGCAAGGACACCGATTACTGGCGTATCACCGAGGAGAACCTGCGCGAGGCCGAACGTCAGGCCGTGGCGCACGGCGAGCGCACCCGGTCGGACGGAGGCGTGGCGACCGACGCCGCAACCGATGTCAAGAAGTCCGGCGCTACTTCCGCAATCGCCGAAGAACGTGCTGGCACCGGCTTGCCCGCCGCGGACATCGCATCGGGAGTCCCCGGCCATGCTCCTGACGACGGCAGGCCGGGGACGAATCCGCTCACCGAACCGGTGGACGGGGCGGATTCCGGTTCCGACTCTTCCGACGTCACGGTCTGCCCGGTGTCCGGCCTGAAGCTGGCGCGCGCGTTCTGGACGCAGGTGGTCCGGCCGATGATCGAGGCGAAGTACCCGCAGTACGTGAGTCGCATCGCCGCCGGCTTGGTGGGTCACGGATCCGAATGCTACGGATTCGACGATGAGTATTCGCAGGACCACGACTTCGGCCCACGCTGCTGCCTGTGGCTTGCGGACGAGGATTACGAGACGATCGGCGAACGATTGCAGGCCGATTATGAGGCGTTGCCGCGCGACTTCACCGTGGACGGGCAGAATCGCGTCACGTTTGCGGCCGCGGAATCCGGCGACGGAGCAATGGAGGGCGGGGCGGCTCAACGTTTCTCCCCCGCCACCCCGCGGGCGCAGGGCGCCAACCGCCGCGACGGCGTGTTCCGCATCGGCGATTTCTTCACCGCCATCACCGGCTATCCGGCTGCCCCCGCACCCACCGCGGCGCATGAATGGCTCATGCTGGACGAGGCCACGCTGGCCGCAGCCACCAACGGCGAGGTGTTCGCGGACCCCACCGGCACGTTCTCCAAGACCCGTCAGGGGTTCAAGGACATGCCGGATGACGTGCGTCTGGCGCTTATCTCCAAGCGGCTCGGCATGATCGCGCAGGCCGGCCAGTACAACCTGCCGCGCTCGTTGAAGCGCGGCGACGGCGCGGCCGCGTGGCTTGCCATCCGCGAGTTCGTCAACGCCACGGCGTCGCTGGTGTTCCTCATCAACGTGCCGATGGTGGTGGGGTACATGCCGTACTACAAGTGGCAGTTCGCGGCCCTGCGCAAGCTGTCCGGCTCGATGTTCGCGCTGCTGCCGGGCGTGTGCGGCCAGTTGGAGACCGTGATGCGGCTGAGTTCGGCGGCCTGCTACGGCGGTGCGGGCTTCGGCGAGGGCGGCAAGGGCTCCACGCCGGCCATCGAACAGATCAACGGCATCGTGGAGGAGATCGCGCAGGCCATCGTCAAGGAACTGCTGCGCGAGCATCTGACCACGTCCGGCGAGACGTTCCTGGAATGGCAGCGCCCGTATGTGGAGGACCACATCGCCTCGGACGATCCGATTCTCAAGAGTCTGTAGATGTTACGGCTTGGCCGCCACACGCAAAGGAGCATGAATGACAACGGAACAGAACGTCACCCTGGACGAACTGCGCGAGACCATCGTGCGGCACGAATGGGACCAGTTCCAGCGCACCAACAACGAAGGCGGCCGCGCGGCCTGCCAAGGCAACTGGCCGGTGTTCCATCAGATGCGGTTGGCCCAGTTCCTCACTTGGGAGCGTCTGCTGCTGACATCGTATGCAGCCGATCTTGACGAGGCGGATCGCGTGGGCCGCAATCTCGTCACCGAAAAGTACGGCCGTATGATGGCCTCCACCGCGCCGGCCGAGTACGCAGCGAACATCGAACCGTATATCCCGAAGCTGGATGCGGACCGTGTGGCCCGCCAGGAGCGGGTGATCGCGCAACAGGTGGCGTGGGCCGCCGATTTCCGCAGGCGCTACCCCAAGCTGGGCGAGGCCATGCGCGTGCTCACCACCGCGGAGGACACCCCCACCGCCACGTCGTTCGAAACCTATCTGCGCGGCGAGCTGGGCACCTACTCCCCCGCCACGTTCGACCTGTATGAGGCGATGATCCGCGAGCGCACCAGTGCCGATCCGCAGCGCAACATCACCGAGGAGACCTTGCTCAACACCGTGCGACTCGGTGGGTTCAGCGGTCTCGACGAGGCCGAAGCCGCGCAACGGTCCGTCTGACGCTACGCGGGCGGGGGCGAAATGGACACATACTCCCCATTCCGCCCCCGCTCACAGCATGTCAACGGGGTATCCCGGGGTGCTTCATGCCCAATTCACTCCGTTTGCCAAGCCTCAGCGAAACCAATCGGATAGCTGATACCCGTTTTACTGCGCTCAAGAAATCTCAGCGAGGTGAAATGGGCAGTCGGCACCTGATCCACTCCGCCAGCACCCAGCCAAGCGGGGCAACACCGATGGATACTCCCTGTTATGCCCTGCTCACATCCCACTGGGCGATACGGTACCGGCGCATACTCCCCATTCCGCTCCGCTCACAGGGACCTACCGTCAGAACGGCAGGGCGAACAGCCCCCAAAAGGCCAGCGAGGTCAGGGACGTGAACGCGGCGAACGCCACCACAACGCAGATGACGCGACGCGCACCGGTGATGCAGCAGCGGTATCGCCAGCAGTACTCCAGCTGCCAGGCGAACGTAATCACCAACAGCACGGTCAATACCTGCAGCACCGTCCAGCCGATGCCGAACAGTTGCGGGTACGGCTTGACGTACACGGACGCCAGTCCCACGGCGGTCAGGTAGCCGTACGCCAGCATCGTGATCACCGTCGAGACAATGCCGAGCAGCCAGCAGGGGCCGGCGATGCCCAGTCGCGCCAGCGACCGGTCCACGGTTGTATACGCTCGCGCTGCCGGAATTCCGTTGCCCGCCGTTGCCGCATGCGCGCCGCCGGACAGTGCGCCCGGTCGGATGTGCAGGGCGGCACGTTTGCCTTTGATACGCACCTTCGACCCGTAATCCCGCGCGAATGCGGCTGCCATCATGCCAAGTCCCAGCAGAGCCGCGACGATCAGCAGCACCGGCCCCGCGGCCATGATGCCGACGAGCACGCCGAGCGAGCCGATGATACCGGAATCGGTGCGGGTGGGCGCGGCGAAGCGCTGATGCGGCTGCACGCCGGCGATCTGTGGCGTGGCCCAGTTTTTCGCCATGGTCCAGGTCTTCGCAGTGGTGTTCACAGCGGTGGCAGGGACGTTCGTGTCAGCATCGCCAGTATCCTCGTCGACAGCTCCGTCAACTTCGGCAGCTTCGGCACGAACATCACGTACGCTCACGTTCGCAACACCCATCTCGAGTTCTACCGCCACGCCGTTGACCCAGTTCTCCAGCGCCTGCGTGTATCCGTCCGCGAGCGGCAGGCCCGGCGTGAAGAGGCCCTGTCCGGCGCGCATCTGATGGTTGCCGGCGAAGTAGCGTATGGTCACGTCGTCGTTGCCCGCACGATGCGCGGCGGTCATGATGCGTTGCGCGCCCTGTTCGATGGGCATGGCCGTGTCGTAGGTGCCGTAGCTGACGAGCACCGGCATGGTCAGGGTCGACAGGTACCGGTCGGCGTCGAAGTCGGCGTAGGCCAGGTCAAAGGGTGCGTAGTCGAGCGACATGAGCTTGGCTATGTCCTTGATGACCGGTTTCGGCGCCCCGGCCTGTTTGGCATAGGCGCTGACGGCCATGGCCATCTGCTCGCGGCCCTTGAACACGGGCGCGGAGGTCAGCGCGGCGAAGGCGATGTCCTTGCGGGAGGAGGCAAGGATCGTGGCGATCCAAGTGCCTTCGGATTCGGCGTAGATTCCGGTGGCGGCCGGGTTCACGCCATCGGTGCCGCGCAGCACGTCCAAGGCCTTGCCGTATTCGTGGGCGAATCTCGCATAGTCGCGGTGGAGCACGGTGTAGTCGTCGTTGCGTTTGGCGGGCACGAGGGTCACGATGCCGGCGGAGGCCATGGCGTTGGCGATGTCGCCGAAGTCCTCGGCCCCACTGGTGCCGGAGCCGTGGATGAACAGGCAGGCGGGGCGTGGGCCGGGCGCATCCACCGGTTCGCGCAGTACGGCGGGTAACGTCACGCCGTCGCCCACATCCACGGTGATGTTGGTTTCCCGAGTCCGGTAACGGCCTTCGTGCGGGATGCTGGCGTTGGCGGGTTCGATATCAGGATTGCTGGTGGCGACAGTGAGATGGTTGTCATAGGGACGGATATCCCAGCGTGGCATCATCGCCCAGCCGAGTGCGGAGAACACCAGCAACAGCGTCAGGGCGACCACCGTGATGCGTGCTATCCGTTTCATCCGTCCTCCCGATTCATCCAATCCCGTCACGCCGACGGACCGACCGTCCATGCCGCGCCCGCCCATTGCCTCATGGGCAGGCCGGAATCCGGGCGGTAGCCACGCGGAGCCACCGGCCACAACCCCAACAGGTGTACTCGCATCACTGCCCAGCTTGGGTTTTCCGCTGTTTCGCGGCTCCCATCACGGCCCAAACGATAGCCACGATCACCAAAATCACGCCGATGGAACCGCATGCGACGGCCACCACCAGTTGCGGATCTGCGGCGAAAGTCGGAATCAACGTGTTGGGGAACACCAGTCCGAACGTCAACGCCGTCAGGCCGATGATCAGACCCAGCACACCGAAGATGATCGTGAGCACGCTCACCCCTCGCTTGGCTTCGGGAGCGGCGGACTCCCGGCCGACGGGCGGTTGACCGTACATCGGCACATCGGTCGCCGGAGGAATCCCGTCGCCATGCAGCGGCAATTCGCCGATGGGCAGGCTCTTGGGATCGGGATTCGCGTCCGCCGGCATCGCCGTGGATTCGGGCGCGGATTCGGGTGTGGCTTCATCCGTGGGCTCGGACGCGGGCTCAGCCGTGGGCTCGGGAGCATGTTCCGCAGCGGATCCGGCCACGGGATCGATGGCTTCGGTTGCGACGGCGTCGCCGGACGCATCCGCGGAGGCATCGGCAGATACAGCCTCGAACGTTTCATCGATCGGCTCGTCGGCCCGTTCATCGGACAGTTCGTCGGCCGGGGCATCAGTCGAATCGCCAGCCTGATCGTCGACGATATCGGCCACGGACTCCAACGCGATGGTCCGGGGCTCTTCGTTACCGGCCATGGGGGCCAACGTCGCCGTCATGGGGGCCAACGTCTCAGTCACGGTGCCGTCCTGGACGGTGGACATCGCCGTGGTCGCCACCGCGTCCTCGGGCACCGGCAGCACCGCGGTCGTATCCGGCTCGGCCACCGGCATCACTTTGGTTTCGGGCACCGTTTCGGACTCAGCCGCGGGCTCGGTTATGGGCTCGGCCGCGGGCGCAAGCCCCGTCACGGGGGCGATGGTCTCGGTATCGGCCACCGGCATCGCCTTGGTTTCGGTCACATCCTCGATGGTGTGGAACCGTGTGGTATCGCTGTTCATTGCTGTTCTCCTACTGATTCTGGTTGGAGCCTTCGGCATCGGATCCGGGCGCGTCGCTCCTCCGTTCGGGCGACGTCAAGCGCGGACTACTGCCGTTCCTCACGACCGGCCTCGGTGCTGTGCAGGTTTTCATACTGGCTGAAGGTGAATCCCTCCCAGTTCGAGACGTACGTGACGTTCACCCGCGCCTCCAATGCATAGGGCACGTCGATAAGCAGTTCCGGACCATTAACCGGCGTGCTCTCGTAATTGTTGAGCCAGTCGTACTCGGAGCCGCTCATGCCCGAGCCATAGGTGAGCGGGGCACTGGTCAGGGCCGTGGGCGTCATCGACATGATGCTGTAGCTGGTGCTCGTGGCGTCGTACTTGCCGCCGATGGCCTCGGCGATCTGGTATCCGTCGCGGCTGCTGCCGAAGGCGTACGAGCAGCCGTCCGGCAGGATGATATGCACCTGTGAACGGTAGGCGGACAGGGTGATCGTGCCGGCCGGGCAATAGGATATGGTCTTCCTGCCGTTCTGCAGTTCCAGCTCGTGATCGGGATGCGTGTCCTCCCATGCGGACAGGTCGAGTATGGCATGGCTGTTCTCGAAGCTGTCGCCCATGAAGAGCACGCCGCCCTTGAGCGTCTTGAACGTACGGTCGCTGGAATCGGCCACCAGCATGTGCGCGGCCTGGACCTCGTTCATGCCATATGCGTTTTCCGAATTGACGCCTTCGCCGAGGTCCACGGTGGACACATAGGTGCCCGTGTCGTGGGTCAGGTCGTAGTAATAGGAGGAATAGGTGCCGGAGACGACGATCATGGTCACGGCGCACGCGCCTGCCATCAGTCCCAGCGGGATCAGTCCGCCCGTACGCCGTCCGCGCACGCCGAGGATCACGACGATCACGCCCATCACGATGCACACCGCCGCACTCCAGATGGTGACGAGTTCGATGATGGGGCCGAGTCCGAAGTCGTTGGCCTGGATGGCCGCCATGACGCCGGCGAAGGAGATGAACATGAGTCCCAGCACGGCCAACACCATGATGGGTCCTGCCGGGCGGCGACGGAGCGATTTCACGGGTGTCGCCTCGGGTTCGGAGGTGGCGTAACGGCTATTGGCCGGGGCGGTCGGGGCGGTCGCCTGGCCCGGTGCGAATGGGCTGGCGTATGCGGGGCGCGCAGTCTGGGCGGCGGACGGGACAGCTGCAGTCGGGGCGGCGGCAGTCGGGCCACCGGGCATGGCGCCTGGTCCGGAATACTGGGCGGTCGGGGGCATCGACTGACCGACGTACGGCATCGATGCAGCGGGCGCAGCGGAAGAGCCGGCGTAGGGAGCGGCCGCGGGCATGGCGGCTCCCATCGGCCCCGGACCGGCGACGTTCGGTGACGCAGGCGCGGGGCCCGCGTATGGATTGGCCGGACCGGCGTACGGGCCGTACGAAGCGGCCGGATTGGGCGTATTGGCCGGGCCGGCGGGACCGTATCCTGAGTTCATCGGACCGACGTACGGGCCCTGCTGACCGACGTACGGGCCCTGCGGACCAGCGTACGGGCTTGCCGGGCCTGCAGGACCCGCGGCGGGCGGTCTGCCACGCATGCCGCGGGCACCGAACCCGTACCCCTCCTGCTGCCTGATACCGCTTTTGGCGAGCGCCCACAGCGTGACGGCCGCGAGCGCGATGCACGCCCAGCCGGCGCCGGGGATCAGCACCGCCACGGCCATGAACAGGAAGCAGCCGAGGCAGTTCCAGTTCCACTGGCCGGCGATGAGGTCCTCGCCGAGGATGTGGCCGCCGCGCACGTCCGGCAGCAGGAACCAGCCCATCGCGTACAGGGCCGCGCCGAAGCCGAAGAACAGCGTGGCGACGATCATCAGCGCGCGGACCAGGGTGGGGCTCCAGCCGAGCCGGGCCGCCAGTCCGCTGCACACGCCGCCGATCCAACGGTCGTCGCCGCGCATGAGGCCGCTCGACCTGATCCAGGCGAAGAAACGCCGCGAAGCCTTGTTCGGCTGCGGCTCATAGGGATTCATGGTGGGATTGCTCATGGTTCCATTACAGCAACGCGGCGCTGCCACACTCCCCCGGAAACACCCTGATTGTTCCCTGAACCCGTGTTGAAACCCCGGTGCCAAAGCCCTGAACGCGGCACAATGGAGGCATGACCTTCCCCATACAGACCGGCGCGGCCGGGCAGACACAGTCGCAGGCGGCTTCGCGGCCGTTGCCGCCGATGCTCCCTGCACGGCTGCCGTTGATGCGGCCGAAACGCGGCCGATGGCTGACCGGCGTGTGCAAGGGCATCGCCCTTCATCTGAGGGTGTCCGTGGCGTGGGTGCGGCTGGCGTTCGTGCTGCTGACGATGGTGTACGGGGCCGGCATCATCGGCTATGTGTTCCTGTGGATTTTCATGCCGGCAGGCGACCCGGTGGCGGCGGCCGCGGCCTCAGCGGCGTCAGTGCCGGTGGGCCAGGCGCCGCTGTCGCGCGGCAATGCGGGGCTTCCCGGCGATATGGCGGACGGCGGCGACGGCATCGCCGCGGCGACACCGGAATCGTTGGCGGATGCGGTCAGACGCGCCCCCAAGCCGGCGCTGGTGGCGTTGAGCGGCGTGCTGCTCATGGGCATCGGACTGTTGCTGGTAAGCACCGGCGTGGATAGCGCGGTGATCCTGCCGCTGCTGCTGGGCATGGCGGGCATCGCGTTGGCATGGATGAACCTCACGCCGCACGGCACGCAGCTGTTGTCCATGCTCGGCGGCATCGTGCTGATTTTCTGCGGCTGGGCGCTGTACGTGTCCAACGTGACGTTCGTGGGGTGGGGCACCTCGCCCCGACGCATCATGTTCTCGGGGTTCGTGATGCTGGTGGCTACCGTGGTGGCGGTCATGCCCTGGGCCAACGCGATGCTGCAGCAGCTCTCGCATGAGAAGGCGCTCAAGGAGCGTGAGGAGGAGCGCGCGGATATGACCGCGCACCTGCATGATGGCGTGTTGCAGACGTTGGCGTTGATCCAGCTGCATGCCAAGGAGCCGGACACCATCTTCACGCTGGCCAGGGCCCAGGAGCGCGAGCTGCGCGAATGGCTGTACCAGGAGCGGTCCGCCTCGGATCGTTCGGTGAGCGCCGGTCTCAAGAAGATCGCGGCCGAAGTGGAGGATGGGCACGGCAAGCCCATCGAGGTGGTCATCGTGGGGGACGCCCGTCCCAGCGCCCAGACGGATGCGCTGCTGGACGCCACGCAGCAGGCGTTGGTCAATGCCGTGACGCACGGCGGCGAGCCGATTTCGCTGTACTGCGAGGCCGGGGCCACGCTGGTGGAGGCGTTCGTGCGCGATCACGGCCCCGGTTTCGATATCGACGCGATTCCGCCGGACCGGCTGGGCATCCGCGAATCGATCATCGGCCGTATCAAACGGCGCGGCGGTACAGTGGAGATCGTGTCCAGACCCGGCTGGGGCACCGAGGTCCGTATGCATATGCCGATCGCGCTGCACGCCACGGCGCAGTCCGCAACGCAAACCACACCGCAACCTGCGGCGCAACAAGGAGAGACAGCATGAACGAGGAGCAATCCACGAGGATTCGCGTGGCCGTGGTGGACGACCATGAGATGTTTCGCGCGGGGGTGATCGCCACGTTGCGCGATTCCTTCGACATCGTGGGGCAGGCGGCGGACGTGCCGGGATCGGTGGCGATGATCGCCCAGACCAAGCCGCAGGTGGTGCTGCTGGATGTGCATGTGCCGGGCGGCGAGGGCGGAGGCGGGGCCGAGATCCTGCTGAAGTCGCGCCCCTACTCCCCCGATACCGTGTTTTTGGCGCTGTCCGTCTCGGATGCGCCGCAGGACGTGGGCGCGGTGATCCGGGCCGGCGCGCAGGGGTATGTGACCAAGACCATCACCGGCGCCGATCTCATCTCCTCCATCAAGCAGGTGCATGAGGGGTATGCGGTGTTCTCGCCGAAGCTGGCGGGATTCGTGCTCTCCGCGTTCCAGGGCTCAGGCGGCGGGAACGGCTTCGGTGCCGTCGGCGGGGCTGGCTCGCAGGCCGGTGGGCCGGTGCGCGACGAGGAGCTGGACCGGCTTTCCGCCCGCGAGCAGGAGGTGATGCGGCTCATCGCCCGCGGATACACCTACAAGGAGGTGGCGGCGGAGCTGTTCATCTCCATCAAGACCGTGGAGACGCATGTGAGTTCGGTGCTGCGCAAGCTGCAGCTGTCCAACCGGACCGAGCTGACGCGCTGGGCCGCCGACCGGCGCATCGTGTGAGTTCGTGTGAGTTCGTATGAGTTCGTATGAGTTCGTATGAGCTTATGTGAGCTCACGGAAAAGAACAGCGGGCCTCCGCCGCGTACGACATGCGTATGCGGCGGAGGCCCGCTTTCGTCTCATCGGACGAAATCACTTCTCGGCGTCGCGGAAACCGTTCGGGTTCTTGGTCTGCCAGTTCAGGGAGGAGGCGGCCATGTCGTCGATGGTCAGCTCGGCCTTCCAGTCGAGGTCGTGCTCGGCCTTGGAGGCGTCCGCGTAGCAGGCGGCGATGTCGCCGGGGCGGCGGGGCTTGATCACGTAGGGGATCGGGTGACCGGCGGCCTTTTCGTAGGCCTTGATGACCTCGAGCACGGAGTAGCCGTGGCCGGTGCCCAGGTTGTACGTGAACACGCCGGGCTTCTCGATGTGGTCGATGACGGCCACGTGGCCCTTGGCGAGGTCCACCACGTGGATGTAGTCGCGCACGCCGGTGCCGTCGTGGGTGTCGTAGTCGTCGCCGAAGACCTGGACGGCCTTGAGCTCGCCGATGGCCACCTTGGCCACGTACGGGGTCAGGTTGGCCGGGATGCCCTTCGGGTCCTCGCCCAGCAGACCGGAGGCGTGGGCGCCGACCGGGTTGAAGTAGCGCAGCAGCACGATGGTCCACTCCGGGTCGGCCACGTGCACGTCGCGCAGGATCTGCTCCTGGAACAGCTTGGAGGTGCCGTACGGGTTGGTGGTGCCGCCGGTCGGGGTCTCCTCGGTGATCGGCAGCTCCTTCGGGTTGCCGTACACGGTGGCGGAGGAGGAGAAGATGATCTTCTTGACGTTGTGGGCGCGCATGACCTTGAGCAGCACCAGCGTGGAGTACAGGTTGTTGTCGTAATACTCGATGGGCTTGGCCACGGACTCGCCCACGGCCTTGAGGCCGGCGAAGTGGATGACCCAGTCGATGGGGTTCTCGTCGAAGATCTTGTTCATCAGGGCTTCGTCACGCACGTCGCCGTCGTAACGCTTGATCTTCTTGCCGGTGATCTGCTCGACGCGGTCCAGCGCGACCGGCGAGGAGTTGCCGTAATTATCGACGGAGACGACGTCGTATCCCTTTTCCAGCAGCTCGACATCGGTATGGGTGGCGATGAAGCCCGCGCCGCCCGTAACCAGAACAGTGGTCATGTTTCCTCCTTGAAGTATCTTGCCTTCGACTTCCTAGTGTACTACAAGAAGAAGCAAAATGTGCGTTTTTGTCCGTTTTTGTGCGCGAATTTTCTGTTAAACGGAAATCTCACATTCATTATGATACTTTTCGCACATTCTGCAAGGATTCGGGCTTGCGCCGGAACGCGCGGCGCGAGGTAAACACAACGCAAAAGGGGCTCCGTCCATAACGAACGGAACCCCTTGGCCTGCGGACAGAGCGAGATTCGAACTCGCGGAGGGTCGCCCCTCAACGGTTTTCAAGACCGTCTCTTTAGACCGCTCAGACATCTGTCCTTGTGCGCGCGATGGCCGAAGCCAAAAGCGCACGATGTTCAATTATACAGCTGGGGTGGCCAGAGGGTTTGAGCTCATACCCATCGCAGCCGGAATCGCTTTATACGCAATGTCCTATCCGCGTGACTACCCCTCAGTCAGCTGCGCTGACAGCTCCCCTGACAAGGGGAGCCAGGAAGGGGGATCAGGCCTCCCACTTGGTGGGCTCGATGACTTCCTTGCCGCCCATGTACGCGCGCATGGCCTTCGGGATCTCGATGGAGCCGTCCTTCTGCTGGTGGTTCTCCAGGATGGCGACCAGCCAACGGGTGGTGGCCAGCGTGCCGTTGAGGGTGGAGACCGGACGGGTGCCGCCGTCCTCCATGCGCTCGCGGATGTTCAGGCGGCGGGCCTGGTACTCGGTGCAGTTGGAGGTGGAGGTCAGCTCGCGGTAGCGGCCCTGGGTCGGTACCCAGGCCTCGCAGTCGAACTTGCGGGCGGCGGAGGAGCCCAGGTCGCCGGCGGCGGTGTCGATGATGCGGTACGGCACCTCGACCTTGGCGAGCATCTCCTGCTCCATCTCCAGCAGGTGCTGGTGCTCGGCGTAGGAGTTCTCCTGCTTGGCGTAGACGAACATCTCCACCTTGTCGAACTGGTGGACGCGGATGATGCCGGAGGTGTCCTTGCCTGCGGCGCCGGCCTCGCGGCGGTAGCAGGAGGACCAGCCGCAGTAGCGCAGCGGGCCGTTGGACAGGTCCAGGATCTCGTTCTCGTGCATGCCGGCGAGCGCCACCTCGGAGGTGCCGACCAGGTACTGGTCGTCGGGCTCGCGCAGACGGTAGATCTCATCGGAGTGGGAGTTCAGGAAGCCGGTGCCGCGCATGACCTCGGGGCGCACCAGCGTCGGGGTGATGGCCAGCGTGAAGCCGTGCTCCTCGGCCTGGTCCACGGCCATGGTGAGCATGGCGATCTGCATGCGGGCCACCTGGCCACGCAGGAAGTAGAAGCGGGAGCCGCCGACCTTGACGCCGCGGCGCATGTCGATGCCGGCCACCTCGGTGCCCAGGGTCAGGTGGTCCTTCGGCTCGAAGCCCTCGGCCGCGAAGTCGCGGATCTGGCCGACCTTCTTGACGACCACGTAATCGTCCTCACCGCCTTCCGGGGCCTCCGGCTCGACGATGTTGGACAGCTTCCACATGGCGGTGGTGTATTCCTCGGCGGCGGAATCGGCCTTGGACTTGAACTCGGCCACCTTGGCGGCGAGCTCCTTGGTCTCGGCGATGAGCTTGGCCTTCTCCTCGGCCGGAGCGGCGGCGACCTTCTTGCCGATCTCCTTCTGCTGGGCGCGGGCCTCCTCGAAGGCCTTCAGGGCCTCACGACGGGTGGTATCGGAGGAGAGCACCTCGTCGACGAGTTCCACGGACTCGCCGCGCTTGCGCTGGGATTCCTTGACGATATCGGTGTGTTCACGGATGAATTGAATATCAAGCATGCGCCTAACACTACCGCCGTAAGCCGACACGCGGCGTCCGCTTCGCCCTGGCCCGTGCAGGCGGCGACGTTCCCCGGGAAGACGCTTCCCGGCCGGTAGCCGCCCAACGTGCACAAACTGTTCATGTTCGCGCAACTTTCACCGCTTGTCCCGACGGTCACGCTAACAATAGGAATCATGTCTCAGCCTGCCGTCACCGCGCTCATCGTCGCCGTCGTTATCCTCGTGATCGTGGCCATCGCCGCCGCAGTCCTCGCGCTGCGCGCACGCCGCCGCCGCAAACTGGCGGAGTCGCTGGAGAAGCGGCGTGACGACGAGGTGCAGTACGCCTTCGTGATCAACCCCTCCAAGCCGCAGGCGGCGGCCCAGCGACTGCATATCCAGGAGTTCTGCGAGGCCAAGGGGCTCGACCGCATCCGCTTCTACGACACCCAGCTCGACAAGGACGGCCGCGTCTGCGCGCTGGAGGCGCTGCACGACGGCGCGGACGTGGTCATCGCGGTGGGCGGCGACGGCACCGTGCGCACGGTGGCGAGCGCCGTCTCCGGCACCGGCCATGCGCTCGGCATCATCCCGATCGGCACCGGCAATCTGTTCGCCCGCAATATGGGCATTCCGGTGGACGACATCGACGCGGCGCTCACGGTGGCTACCTCGCATGGCTCGCGCCTGGTGGACATGGGCCGTCTCACGCTGCTCGACCATCCGGAGGACGACCACGGCCATGCCTTCCTCATCATCGCCGGCGTGGGCTTCGACGCGGCCATGATCGACGACACCGACCCCGAGCTCAAGCGCAACATCAGCTGGCTCGCATACTTCGCCGGCGGCATCAAGAACCTGTTCGCCCCGAAGTTCCGCGGCGACCTGACCATCACCAGCGCCGACGGCTCGGCCCACACCATCAACAACCTCAAGTTCCGCACGGTGATGGCCGGCAACTGCGGCCAGATTCCCGTGTTCTCGCTGATGCCGGCCGCATCCTACGACGACGGCATCCTCGATTTCGAGATCATCGACACCACCGGCGGCATCCTGGGTTGGGCGAACCTGTTCGGCGACGTGGTGCATCAGACCATCACCGGCAAGCCCGAGCAGAACCCGCTGTCCACGAACTCCACGATGGAGCAGGTGCAGGGCGTTTCCGCGGAGATCACCTTGGAGAAGCCGGCCAAGGCGCAGGTGGACGGCGATATGCTGCCCGAAACCCGGCACATCCGCTTCTCCGTGGACCATCGCGCGCTCATCGTGCGCGTGCCGGCATCCTCGCTGTCCTCGCTGGAGAAGACCGCCCAGGTGGCCGCCGCGAACGCCACCGCCGATTTCGCGGAGAACACCAGCATCCTCGAGCCGGTGCGGTAAGCGGTCAGGCCACCGGACCGCGGAACCGGCCGCGAGGGCCGCCTACCGCCGTTCCCCGTCCGAGGTGACCCTCGCCACGTGCATCGCGAGATACGCCACCTCGTCCTCGCTGATGTCCGCGTCGAGCCGCAGTTCAAGCAGCCGTCTGATGGTCGCCGCGCATCGCATGGCTTCGGGATACGCGGTGCGGATCGCGTCGACGATGGGCACCGGCTCGTCGGACAGCTGCCGGTTCTGGTGGATACGGATGAACAGGTACCGCAGATGCGTGATGAATCGGCCGACGTTGACCGATTCCCGGTCGAGCGTGATGCCGTAGCTGTGTTCGATGATGTCCAGCATCTGCTGAATCACGCCGGTCATCGTGTACGTGTATGTCAGATCGCCGGTGGAGAATCCGGCGTTGACCAGATGCATCGCCAGTGACGTCTCCTCGCCGTCCGGCAACGGTGTGTCAAGTCCACGATTGATCGCGGCGAGTAGCGCACGTCCCTGCTCGTACTCGCGCGGGTAGAGGTTGCGCACCTCGCCGACCAGCGGGTATGTGACCTCGATACCTCTTCGCTGCCGTGCGATCGCACCGGCGATATGGTCGGACAGAGCCAGCACCAGCGTGGTGCTGGCGAGCTCCCGCTCCCCCAATCCCGCTTCCTGCATGGCGCCCACCACCGTGCGGATGGTCTCCGGGTCGATGTCCGAGAGCATCTGCGCCAGATGATCGGGGTCGCGTCCGTCCGCGGGCACGAAGGTGCGCACCACCTTCGACTCGTCCACCGTCTGGCCCGGCTTGGCCTGGAATCCCAAGCCACGGCCCGTGAGGATCACCTCGCCGCCGTCCGCCCCCTTGGCGAGCACGACGTTGTTGTTGAACACCCTCAGTATCTCCATGGCGTTCCTTCCCGCGGCCCTTGCGCCGCCATCGCCGTATCCGTCATGTCCGGCATGTCCGTCAGCCAATCCCGGCCTTTACCGTTCCACATCGATGATAGGGTCGCCGGCCGTCACATGCCGACCGGTCAGCGGCGTGACCGAGGTCATGGCTGCCGTGTTCACCACGGTCACCACCACCGCGGTGTCATGACCGGCGGCCGCGATGGCCCCGAAATCCACCCGCGCCAGCGTCCTGCCGGCATCGACCCGGTCTCCCTTGGCCGCGTCGACGGCGAATCCCTCACCGTCCATGCCCGCAGTGCCAAGACCGATGTGGACCAGCACCTCGACGCCGCCGTCGGTCTTGATGCCGAAGGCGTGACCGGTTTTGGCCACCGTCTTCAGCGTGCCGCTCACCGGTGCCAGCACAGGCACCATCGTTGACGTTGCCGGCACGATGCACACGCCCTCGCCCAGCGCACGAGATTCGAACACCGGGTCTCCGGTGGCCCCCAGATCCTCGACCCGGCCGGAGACCGGCGCGAAGATGGCGTTGGACGACACCCCAACGTCCGGGGCAGTGTGGTCAGAAGCAATGCAGGTCGCCGATTGCGAAACGAAATCGTCCTTGTCTGCCGGAACGGGACCTGCGACCGCATCATCAGACCCGGCTCCGTGCTTTCCACGCCCCACTGCATTCTCCGAAGACGGTACCGGCGTGGTTTCCGCATCATCTGCAGATTCGTCCGGCACCGGCGTGCGATACCCGAACAGCACGGTCAGCGTCATGGCCGTCGCGAACGCCACCACGATGGACAGCGCGTACACCCACATCCGGCTGAACACCGGAATCGTCAGCAGCGAAGAGAAGGCGAACGCCGTGGTCGTCACCCCGCGAATCACCCTGCCGGAAGCCAGCACGGACGGGAACAACCAGCCCAGCACCGCACTGGCCACGCCTCCCGCGGCGCATCCGGCGAGCAGCCATCGATAGACCCGGCGATGGCGCAGATGGATGCCGTACAGGCTCAGCTCCGAGACACCGCCCAGCAGCCCGGCCACCAGCGCCCCCAACGCGGTCTGGCGCATGGCCGAATCCCGCTCGCGCACGGCAAGCACCAGCACGCCGGCCGTAGCGCCGAAGCAGGCGAAATTCCACACGCCCATCGGCCCCTGCACGAAGTCGTAGCCGAGCGACTGCAGGTTCATCAGCATCAGGGCGTTGAGCGGCCAGTGCAGGCCAAGCGGCACCAGGAACGGATAAAGCATCGGGATGACGAGGGCGAACAGGAACGGCACATGCGCATCCAGCCAGGCCGTCGCCACGGCCAGACCGTCGCCCATCCATATGCCGAACGGGCCGATGGCAAGCAGCGCGATGAGATACACGACGGACAGCGAGAGGAACGGCACGAACACCATCTGCACACTGCCCGGGATGATGCGTGTAAGACCGTGGTATACGAGCGCGAGCACGGCGACCATCAGCAACGGCACGAAGATGTTGCCGCTGTAGTCGCTGAGCGTCACCCGCACTCCGAATACCGACACGCTGCCGGACAGGCCCGTGAATTGCGGGATCATAAGCGCCGCCATGATCGAGCCGCCGAGCCACGGGTCCACATGCAGCCTGCGGGCCGCGTTGTAGGCGATCATGATCGGCAGCAGCGTGAACATGCCCTCCCAGATGGTCCTGAGCAGCTTCCAACCGCTGGCATCCCCGCCGGACGGCATCAGGCCGAGCGCGATGACGACGTTGGCGATGGCGATGACCAGCGACGCCCCGAGCAGCACGCCGAGCAGCGGTCGGAACGAGTCGGACAGGTAGTCGAGGATCGCCTCGGCCCAGTCGCGTGCCGTGCGAGGCAGACGTGGCAAGTCGTTGCGTCCGGACAGGGCGAAGGCTGCGGAAAAGGCTTCGGTTCCGGCCGGGGAGTTGCAGTGTCCGGCGGAGTGCGGCGAGGCAACGGCATCAGTCCCTGCAACGGATACGGCGGATTCGTCGAGTCTGGCATTACCGGGGGTTCCGGACGGTACGGCACCGGTACGGGACTGCCCGCCATCGCCGGCGACGACGCCCGTCACCTCATCGACGCTCCCAGCACCAGACGGTTCGCCACCGGAAACCGTTGCTCGCAACCCCATGATTCGTTCGTACACCGAAGCCACCGCGCCGCCGATGATGATCTGGTACCGGCCGCCGGCACGCGGGAAAGCGCCGAGCACGCCGGAGACGGCCTCGATGCGGCCCGGATTCGTACGCCCGGGGTCCGCCAAGGCCATGTGCAGGCGGGTGGCGCAGTGGGTCAGGTCCGTGATGTTCGATGTGCCGCCGACCGCCTCGACGATGCCTTGCGCGATGTCGGCCGCGGATGCCGGCGTCTGCGATGCGGGACGCCGAGCCGGTGCCGCAACGCCAGACGCGGACGACGCCGCGGGGGCGGCGGAAGTCCCGTCGCCCATGGCCGGCGCACCCATCGCACCCGACGCACCCGTCCCGTTCCGCTCGCCTGACACGTCCCCTCCTTGTCTCCGTTTCCCGTAATTCTCCCCCATCGGCGTCGGGTTGTCCACAGGCATCCGGCGCGACGGCCTCCCGCGAAAACCGTCGCGGATTCCCGATTTCTTCGGAGTGTCGCGCACGGAAAAGTCGTATTCTATCTTTCACACGTTGCGTAGCAGGGTTGTTACTTGGAAACGAGGCAAGACCTGGAGCGATGTGGAATTTGCGTATTCACTGTTCGAATATGCGTATTCCACGTTGTTCCAGGTCTTTTTTGTTTTCCGGCGACTTGGCAATCGAAGCCGCCCCGCACGCGGCAGGGCCACGCCGGCGGGCATGGCCCGTCAATGGCGATGAAAGGACCTAAGGCAATGACGACGGCAACGACATCACCCGCAGCGATGCAGGCGGTATCCGAGACCAGCGAGATCGACGGCAACGTCGTGACGAACGCGATCGAAACCATCGAGACCATCGAATCGCGCAAATTCTCCACGCGCTGGCCCCTGAACAGCACCTTCATCTTCACATTCGGCGCGCTCGGCGGCATGCTGTTCGGCTTCGACACCGGCATCATCTCCGGCGCCTCCCCGCTCATCGAGTCCGACTTCGGCCTGACCGTCTCGCAGACCGGCTTCATCACCTCCTCCGTGCTCATCGGCTCGTGCGCCGGCGCGCTGTCCATCGGCGCGCTGTCCGACAAGTTCGGCCGCAAGAAGCTGCTCATCGTCTCCGCGATCCTGTTCCTCATCGGTTCGGGCATGTGCGCCACCTCCACCGGCTTCCTGATGATGGTCGCGGCCCGCATCATCCTCGGCCTCGCCGTGGGCGCCGCCTCCGCCCTGACCCCGGCCTACCTCGCCGAACTCGCCCCGAAGGAGCGCCGCGGCTCGCTGTCCACGCTGTTCCAGCTCATGATCACGTTCGGCATCCTGCTGGCCTACGCCTCGAACCTCGGCTTCCTGGGCCACAACCTGCTCGGCATGCGCGACTGGCGCTGGATGCTCGGTTCGGCGCTCGTGCCGGCCGCACTGCTCCTCATCGGTGGCATCATGCTGCCCGAGTCCCCGCGCTACCTGGTCAACAAGGGCGACGAACGCAACGCCTTCAAGGTACTCACCCTCATCCGCAAGGACGTCGACCAGACTCAGGTGCAGCTTGAGCTGGACGAGATCAAGGCCGTGGCCGCGCAGGACACCAAGGGCGGCGTGCGCGAGCTGTTCCGCATCGCCAAGCCGGCGCTCGTCGCCGCCATCGGCATCATGCTCTTCCAGCAGCTCGTGGGCATCAACTCGGTGATCTACTTCCTGCCGCAGGTGTTCATCAAGGGCTTCGGCTTCCCCGAGTCCGACGCGATCTGGGTGTCCGTGGGCATCGGCGTGGTGAACTTCGTCTCCACGATCGTCGCCACCATGATCATGGACAAGTTCCCGCGCAAGGGCATGCTGATCTTCGGCTCCATCGTGATGACCGTCTCGCTCGCGATCCTCGCCGTGATGAACTTCGTGGGCGACGTGGCCGTGCTCGCCGTGCCGACCATGATCCTCATCGCCTTCTACATCCTCGGCTTCGCGGTCTCGTGGGGTCCGATCGCCTGGGTGCTCATCGGCGAGATCTTCCCGCTCTCGGTGCGCGGTATCGGCTCCTCCTTCGGTTCGGCCGCCAACTGGCTGGGCAACTTCATCGTCTCCCAGTTCTTCCTGGTGCTGCTCGACGCCTTCGGCAACAACGTGGGCGGCCCGTTCGCCATCTTCGGCGTGTTCGCGGCCCTCTCCATCCCGTTCGTGCTGCGCTTCGTGCCCGAGACCAAGGGCAAGTCGCTGGAGGAGATCGAGGAGGAGATCGCCCACCGCTGACCGTCATATCAACGGGTTGCCGGTCGTTTCCGGCATCGGCTTCGAGGGTCGGCCCCCGCATTGGAGTGGGGCCGACCCTTTGTTTTTCGCACAAAAGTTGACAACTCTTAACACAGCCACGCCCGGAAACCGCGAAAAACGTGGCACAATAGGGAGCATGGTAGCAAACAATGCGGGTATGCCCGCCACCCCAGCAGATCTGATCAACGTCGATGAGGTCATCGGCAAGTACTATGACCTCGTCCCCGACCCGTCCGTTCCCGAGCAGCGTGTCATCTTCGGCACCTCCGGCCACCGCGGATCGTCCCTGAAGACCTCGTTCAACGAGGCCCACATCATCGCCATCTCCCAGGCCATCGCCGAATACCGCAAGAAGGCCGGCGTGACCGGTCCGCTGTACCTCGGCTCCGACACCCACGCGCTGTCCGGCCCGGCCAAGAAGACCGCCATCGAGGTGCTCGTTGCCAACGGCGTGCACGTGCGCATCGATTCCCGCGACGACTTCGTGCCCACCCCCGTGGTCTCCCAGGCCATCCTGACGCACAACCGCGCCGCCGATGGCACCCAGCGCTTCGAGGGCGAGGGCCTGGCCGACGGCATCGTCGTCACGCCTTCCCACAACCCGCCCACCGACGGCGGTTTCAAGTACGATCCCGTCACCGGCGGCCCGGCCCCGGCCGAGACCACCAACGCCATCGCCGCCCGCGCCAACGAGCTGCTCGGCGATTTCAAGTCCATCAAGCGCGTGCCCTACGAGGAGGCCATCAAGTCCGAGTACGTCGAGGGCTTCGACTTCCGCGAGCACTACGTGGACGATCTGGCCAACGTCATCGACTTCGACGTGATCCGCAACTCCGGCGTGCGTCTGGGCATCGACCCGCTCGGCGGCGCCTCCGTGAACTACTGGCCGCTCATCAACGAGAAGTACGGCCTGAACATCGGCGTGGTTCGCCCGGACGTCGACCCGACCTGGCGCTTCATGACCATCGACCACGACGGCAAGATCCGCATGGACCCGTCCTCCCCGTACGCCATGAAGGGCCTGGTGGACGAGCTCAACGCCGGTGCCTGGGACAAGTACGACCTGGTGGGCGGCACCGACCCGGATGCCGACCGTCACGGCATCGTGTGCCCGAACTGGGGCGTGATGAACCCGAACCACTACATCGCCGTGGTTGTGGAGTACCTGTTCGGCGGCAACCGTCCGGATTGGCCCGCCGGCGCCGGCATCGGCAAGACGCTGGTCTCCTCCTCCCTCATCGACCGCGTGGCCGCCTCCATCAACGCCAAGCTGGTCGAAGTGCCGGTCGGCTTCAAGTGGTTCGTCGACCCGCTGTTCAAGGGCGAGGTCGCATTCGGCGGTGAGGAGAGCTCCGGCATGAGCTTCCTGCGCAAGGACGGCCGCGTGTGGACCACCGACAAGGATGGTCTGATCCCCGACCTGCTGGCCGCCGAGATCACCGCCAAGACCGGCAAGAACCCGGCCGAGCTGCACAAGGACCAGGTGGCCCGCTTCGGCGAGTCCTGGTACAAGCGCGTGGACACCCCGACCACCCTCGAGCAGAAGCAGAAGTTCGCCAAGCTTTCCGGCGATGACGTGACCGCTTCGACCCTCGCCGGCGAGGAGATCACCGCCAAGCTCACCGAGGCTCCGGGCAACGGCGCCAAGATCGGCGGCCTGAAGGTCACTACCAAGGACAACTGGTTCGCGGCCCGTCCTTCCGGCACCGAGAACATCTACAAGGTGTACGCCGAGTCCTTCGAGAGCCCCGAGGCCCTCGACAAGGTGCTCGACGAGGCCAAAGTCGTGGTGGACAAGGCCCTGAGCGAGTGATTCGGGGATGATACCTGATTTTTAGGCATCACTGGGGTTCCGCTGGAATTCAAGTTCCGGCGGGACCCTTTTTCATGCCCGTTCGGCCAATGGAGCGCAGCGTGCGTTAGACCGTGCGTTAGGGTGGAGCGCATGACGATTGTTGTATCCACGGATGGGTCCGCATTGGGCAATCCGAATGCTGAGCCGTCAAGCGGAAAGTCCGGTGGACTTTCCGTAGGCGCAGTGAGCGGGCCCGCCCGCGAAGGGGCCGTTCGGATCGACCGGAAAGCGAGCAAAGCGTGACCATCACAGTATCCACAGACGGATCGGCGCTGGGCAATCCGAACGGCCCAATGGGCTGGGCGTGGGCCGACCACGAGAAGAACGCCGGTGGCAAGCCGGGTCATGAGCATGACGACCACGGCTATGACGCGGGCGGTGCCACGAACGGCACGAACCAGATCGGCGAGTTGTGCGCGGTGCTGGAGGCGCTGCGTGCGCATCCCGGCAGCGAGCCATTGCTCATCGAATCCGATTCGCAGTACGCCATCAACTGCTCGACCACCTGGGTCAAGGGCTGGAAACGCAACGGCTGGAAGAACTCGCAGAAGAAGCCGGTGAAGAACGTCGAGCTCATCAAGGCCATCGACGAGGAGATCTCCCGCCGATCCGGCCCGGTGAGCTTCAAGTGGGTCAAGGGACATGCGGGCAACGCGGGCAACGAGCTGGTGGATGAGCTGGCGCGCACCTATGCGGGCGACTGTCGGTCCGGCGCGCGCGACGGGTACCTGCCCATTGAAGGCTGGCAGTCGCTGCTGCATTCCGAATATTCCCGCGGCACCGATGTGCCGCCGGACGTGCAGCTGGTGCTGGACGGCCAGGCGGATGCGTCAAGCTTGCGCAAGCCCCTTGAATCCGGTGCTACGAAGTCCGGCAAGGGCAGCGCCAAGGACGGTGACTCCCCCGTCAAGTCGCGCGGCGGGCAATCGCTGGCCGATCTGCTGGCCGAACCGGAAGGCGTGCCGGATCTTGATTTCGGCGACCGGCCGACCGACGATATCAAAGACGCGACGAACGCGATGCGCAAGACCGATACCGAGGCAGGCACATCAGTCGCAACGGCCACCCAGCCTGCATCCCCGGCCCCCGTCAGGATTTCCAAAACCAGCAGCGCGGACGATAGCGCCGCGGCTCCGGCAAACCGACAGTCTCACGGACCTGCGCCAATCGCAACCACGCCTATGGCGGCGGCCGCGAAACCGAGCGGACTGACGGTGTCGGGCACGCTGGTCTTCTCCCCCGCACCCAAGACCAGCCCATACTTCAACGGCCAGCCGATGCCGATTTCCGGCGTCATCGACATCGAGGGATATGTGGACGGCGACGGCAATCTGACCATCACGAACGCGCCGTTCATGCGTCAGTGACGGCCGCCTGACCGGCCGCTTACTTGGCCGTCACACAACCAACATCACAAACGCCGACCAAAAGCGGACACGACGGCACAACTTCGTTCACGCGCGTTAGGATAGGAATCGGACTTCACTCCGTTAATACATCCGTGAAGCGCTGAAGGCAAAGGAGAAAACGCAATGGATAAGGCACAGCAGGATGCCCTCAAGAAGGCGGCCGGCATCGAAGCCGCCAAGCTCATCGAGAACGGCATGATCGCCGGCCTCGGCACCGGTTCCACCGTCAAGTTCCTGGTGGACGAGCTGGGCCGCCGCGTGCAGGAGGAGGGTCTTGAGTTCACGGGCGTGACCACCTCCCGTCGTACGCAGGAGCAGGCCGAGAGCTACGGCATCAAGATCGTGGACATCGACGACGTGGATCACATCGACGTGACCATCGACGGCGCCGACGAGGTGGACAAGAACTTCAACGGCATCAAGGGCGGCGGCGCTGCCCTGCTGTGGGAGAAGATCGTGGCCACCAACTCCGACAAGATCGTGTGGATCGTGGATGAGTCCAAGGTCGTGGACACCATCGGCAAGTTCCCGCTGCCGGTCGAGGTGATTCCGTTCGGCGCCGGCCACGTGGTCAAGGAGTTCGAGGCCAAGGGCTACAAGCCGGTGCTTCGTCTGGACGCCGAGGGCAAGGAGGTGCGCACCGACGAGAACAACTTCGTGGTGGACCTGCATCTGGGCCGCATCGACCACCCGCAGGAGCTGGCCGAGGATCTCATCAACACGGTCGGCGTGGTGGAGCACGGCCTGTTCCTCAACATGGTGGACAAGGTCATCGTGGGCGATCCGAACGGCCCGCGCGTGATGACCAACTCCAACAAGTGAGTCAGACCGAATCAGCCCTAATCCGGCCTGATTCGGTCTGACGAAACGGAAGCCGCCTTTCGCGTGATTCGTCGCGCGGAAGGCGGCTTCCGTTTTTTCGGGTGACGACAAAAAGAAAACTCTGTTGAACCAAGATTGACATGAATTTCATTGGACTACCCCTCCGTCGGCTCCGCCGACAGCTCCCCTGACAAGGGGAGCCGAGAAAATGGGGGGCCATCCAATCTTGGTTTAACAGAGGCAAAAAGAAACCCCGCGGCCGAACGGCTCACGGGGTTTTCAATGCCTTGATTGCAGGTAAGACTACTTACGCTGGTGGCGGGTCTTACGCAGCAGTTTGCGGTGCTTCTTCTTGCTCATCCGCTTGCGGCGCTTCTTGATGACAGAACCCATCTGAAGCCTCCATTTCGATTAATCGTAAAAGTTGCAACTCGCACAATACTACACATCCAGCCAGACAGCGGGCAATCGCATGTTGGCTGTGTCGCCGCACGCGCCTCGGCAAGGCCGTCAAAACCTTACGAAATCAACGGTTTTGACAGCCCCGGCACATCCGGCGAATTCCGTCTGACGGGTTGCGAGTCGCCTGGGCGCAAGGATGCGGTTGCGCGCGAATCACATCGGGAACTTCTGATAGAAGCGCTCGACGGCCTCCTTGGTACCGATCGCCTGGAAGACGACCGTGTCGTTCTGCCAGATGGCCACGGACTTCTTCGCGTCCGAAGCGTCCGCCTTGACCACGTAGGCTCCGGTCACGTTGCCGGAGACCTTCACGTTGCCGGAGGCCTGTTCGTCGCCGGTCTGGGCGGCGACCAGCGCGTCGTACTGCGTCTTGGCGCTGTCCGACGTGGACCACTGGGCGGCGATCAGCGTGACGTCCTTGGCCTTCTCACCGGTGGAGTAGGTCAGCGTGTACTCTTCGAGCGGCGAAGCGGCGCTCCACGTGGTGGAGGCATCCGCCTTGGCGCGCGCGTAGTTGAGCACGCTGTCCGGCATGGCCTTGAGCAGCTCGGTGGCGTCGTCCGGAAGGGCCGTCGCCTCGATGGTCGGCGTGGTCGGCTCGGCTTCCGCGGACTGCTGCTGGCTGCTGCTTCCGCCCTGGGCGGTGGTGCCGGCGTCCTTCTTGATGGCCCAGCCCGGCCAGACGAAGGCCGACAGCACTGCCAGAATGATGACGACGGCAGCGGCGATCACCACTGCGATGAGCTTGCCATGGGACTGCGTGGTCGAAGAGTTCTCGGTGTTAGTCATGCCCCTGATTCTCTCACAGCGGCGTGACGCTGGCCGGCCGTGTGATCGCGGGTTTCCGCGTCACAGGCGAATGTATGGTGAATCGATGGTTTTCGGCTTGATTCCGTCGGGTTCGGTAAAATTTTACCGTCTCGCAAAACCCGGGTTAGGGTGGAGTCATGGCGAAAACGACTGTGCAATATGTGTGTTCCGAATGCGGCTGGAACGGGACGAAATGGTATGGCCGGTGCCCCGAGTGCGGACAATGGGGCACCGTGGAGGAGTTCCATGAGTCCCGTCCTGTCGTGGGCTCGCGCACGGCGGCCCCGGGGCGCACGTCGCGCACGCAGTCGGCCGCGGTGCCGTCGGATGCCCGTGCCGCGGCTCGCCCCATCACCGAGATCGGCACGGAAACCGTGGAACGGCTGGAGACCGGGTTCTCGGAGTTCGATCGCGTGCTGGGCGGCGGTGTGGTGCCCGGTTCGGTCACGCTGATCGCCGGCGAGCCGGGTATCGGCAAGTCGACGCTGCTGTTGCAGACGGCGGGCAATATCGCGCGGGCCGTGCGCGGAGGCGAAGTTCGTCGTCCGGAACACCCTTCGGGCTTGGCCGGCTCAGCGGGCTCGGATACCGTGCTGTACATTTCCGGCGAGGAATCGCAGGCGCAGGTGCGATTGCGGGCCTCGCGCATCGACGCGGTGGAACCGAATCTGCTACTTGCGTCCACCACCGATCTGTCCACGGTGCTGGGACTCATCGAGAAGCACAAGCCGGCATTGGCGATCGTGGATTCCGCGCAGACCATCGTCTCGCAGGAGGTCGATGGCATCTCGGGCGGTTCCACGCAGGTGCGTGAGGTGGCGAGCGCCCTGATCGACACCGCCAAATCGCTCGACATTCCGGTGTTTCTGGTGGGCCATGTGACCAAGGACGGCTCGATAGCCGGCCCGCGCACGTTGGAGCATCTGGTGGACGTGGTCTGCCAGTTCGAGGGAGACAGCGAGACGGCATTGCGTATGCTGCGTGCGGTGAAGAACCGTTTCGGTCCCACGGATGAGGTGGGTTGCTTCGATATGAGCGGCGAGGGCATCGAGGAAGTCACCGATCCGGCCGGCCTGTTCCTGTCCGGTTCGGGGCCGAATGCTGCCGATGACGCGCCGATCGAGGGCACATGCGTCACGTTCACGCTGGATGGGCATCGCAGTCTGCCCATCGAGGTGCAGGCGCTGGTCACCACATCGGTGCTGCCCACTCCACGGCGTGCGGTCAATGGCGTGGATCCGAGCCGCATCGCCATGCTGACGGCGGTGCTGTACCGCCATAGCAAGCTGAATCTGCTGGCGAACGATCTGTACGTTTCCACCATCGCCGGGGGCCAGGCCAAGGAGCCCGCCTCGGATTTGGCGATCGCGAGCGCGTTGGCGAGCGCGGCCACGTCCAAACCGATAGCACGTACCACATGCGCCATCGGCGAGATCTCCCTGACCGGGCAGATACGTCCGGCGCCCCGCATGGAATACCGTCTGCGCGAAGCCGCGCGCCTCGGGTTCGCCACGGCCGTCATCGCGCCGTTGCGCAAACCGTTGCACATCGATGGGCTGCGGCTGGTGGAGGCCGGTACATTGCAGGACGCCTTGGCTGCATTGGGGCTGACTTCCGGTGCCAAGACGCCGAAACGGCAGGCGCAGGGAATGTAGGATAGCCAACATCGAAACCATCGGATAACGGAAATCACAGAACAACGGGAACGGTGATGATATGACTGGAATGGATTTTGCCACTTGGGCGATGACCTATTCACAGCGGACGAATCGGTCTGTGGCCGGCTCCCGCATGACGGTGCCGCGAACGGAGGATGCGACCGCGTTCACCGAGGCGGCGGGCCAGTGGGGCGTGGCCGTCCGGCGAACGGAACGGAACGATGTGCCGGCGAGCGGCCCGGCAGGCATGGAGCCAGGCAACGGTGATTCAGTGCACGTAGACGGTCCGGTAAGTGGAGACGGTCCGGTAAGTGGAGACGGTCCGGTAAGTGGAGACGGTTCGGCAAGTAGGGTCATCCCCGCAAGTGGGGCAATCATGGCGGCCGATGCGGACGTCACCGCGGATCTGTCCGGGACCGTCGAAGAGCCGGATTCCGTCTTGACGTTGCAGGATGTTCGCAAACTGGACGGCAGGGACGCCATCGATTACGCCGAACGGCATATGACGGTGCTGCGCACGTTGATGGACGAACTGCGGCAAGACACGGATTTCACGAACGTGCGCATCGCCGTATGTCTGGTACTGGAGCCGAAAACGGCGGTATTGCTGCGTCAGCTCAAGGCGGCCGGTGCCGTGGTCGGCGTATTCGCCGACCCTTCGGAGACGGATCAGCGGGTAGCGGAGCAGCTTCGCCGCGAGGGCATCGTCGTCGAGGCCGACGCGGGATGGTCCCCGCGGCAGACGCAGGAGGGAGCACTGCGCTTGCTGGACGAAATCCGCCCGCAGATCATCATTGATGACGGCGCGAGTTTCGCCAGGCTCGCGGCGGCCCAACGCCCGGAGCTGCTGGACGGGCTCATCGGCGTGGCCGAGGAGACGACCAGCGGCGTACGCGCCTTCCAGGCCATGCAGGAGGCGGGAGCGCTGTCGTTCCCCGTGGTCGCGGTCAATGACAGCGTGCTCAAGACCGGGTTCGACAACATGCATGGAACGGGCGAAACCTGCGTGACCACCATGCAGGAACTGCTTGGAGCGCACTGTTTCCGGGATAGGACCGTGGCGGTGATCGGATACGGGCCGGTCGGCAAGGGATTTGCGCTACGGGTCCGTGCCTTGGGTGCGCAGGTGCTGGTCTGCGACACGGATCCCGTCGCGGCGCTGAAGGCCGTGTTCGATGGTTTTGCCGCCTGCGACATCGATGATGCCGTGGCCGAGGCGGATATCGTCGTCTCCGCGACCGGTGTGCGGCACACCATCGCAGTGGAGCATATGCGACTCATGCGCGCAGGCGCGGTGCTTTCGGTGATCGGCGGCATCGCCAACGAAATCGCGCTTGACGACATTCCCGGTTTCCGGCATGACAATACGCGATCCCTCAGCACCATCGACGTGCCGGACGGCCCCGCGCTCACCCTGCTCGCACAGGGTGACGGCGTCAATTACACGGCCGGCGGCGGCAATCCCATCGAGATCATGGATCTGAGCTTCGCCGTCCAGGCGAGCGCGGTCTGTCACCTGCTCGCCCATCACCGTGACGGTCATCGGCTCAGCGCCGGCGTGCACCGTCTCGGAGCCGAGGCCGACCGCCGCATCGCCGCCGTCGCGCTGCATACGCGGGGGCAATCGGCCAGCCATGCCGTGGCCGACAACGGGTACGCCTGGAACCTCACCCGGTTCGACGACATGGTCTGAGTGCTTCTACGAAACCGCCACGACATGTCACACGACATGCCCACGCCCCATCGCGATGAAATGAGTGCCGCGAAGCCGGTATAAAGGAGGGATGACCATGACCGATGATTCGTTCGACCCGTTGTATGCGGCCGCCCACCCGGCTCCGCTCGACTCGGTGACGTTGTACAGCGCACCGCTCATCATTCCCGTCACCGGACCGGTGATCATGGACGGCGCCATCGCGGTGGCCGGCAGCCGCGTGGTGCATGTGGGCACGCGACGTTGGGTGCTTGATACGCTCAAGCAGGATATGGCCCCGCAGGGGCGCATCGAGGAGCATCATTGGCATGGCGTGATCACCCCGGGCCTCATCAACGCGCATACGCACCTGCAGTACACGAATATGGCCGAAGTGGGCCAAGGTTCCTATTCGAGCTTCCGCGACTGGGAGCTCGGGTTCAATCCGGTGTACGAGCACCTGTGCCAGGAAGGCGACTGGAAGCAGTCCGCGGAACAGGGCGCCCGGATGATGGTCGAGGCGGGCGTCACGGCGGCCGCCGATATCGTCACCGACCCCGAGGCCGCCGGAGCGCTTGCCTCCCAGGGCATGCACGGCGTGGCCTACTGGGAGGTGATGGACTGGCATAACGACGACTGGCGTAAGGTGGGGGTGCGCGAACTCGTCCGGCATCTGGGCCGCATGCGGCAGGAGGACCTGCCCAGCATCGGCATCAGCCCACACGCGCCCTACACGTTGGAGACCGCGCCGTTCGTGGATCTGCCGGATATCGCCCGTCAGCTCGACATGCGTCTGCACATCCATCTGGCGGAGACGCCGATGGAGGCTGGCGACCGCGAAACCACCTTGTCCACGTATTCGGCGGCTTCCTGGCGTGACCAGGATTGGACCAGCTACCAGCAACTCAGGGAAGCCGGCCAGGGCGCATCCGCCATCCAGTTCCTCGACCAGCTCGGTTCGCTCGGTCCCGACGTGCATATCGCGCACGGCGTCTGGGCGGATACGGAGGACCGACGTATCCTCCGTCAGCGAGGGGTCGGCGTCGCCCTGTGCCCCCGGTCGAACCGCATCACGGTGACCGGCCGGGACGCCCCGATCAGGGAATATCTCGAGGAAGGCAACCTGCTGGCCGTCGGCACCGATTCGCTGTCCAGCTCACCCAGTCTGGATGTGCTCGACGATGTGGCGATGCTGTATGACCTGGCCCGTGAACAGGGGTACATGAAGGACGACCTGACGCACCGCCTGATCCGCATGATGACGTTGGGCGGCGCCCAGGAACTCGGCATGCATGTGGGCGCGGGCCGCATCGGACAGATCAACGCCGGCGCGATGGCCGATCTCGCTTTCTTCGACGTGCCCGTGTACGTGGCCACCCCACGCGGCATCGAGGACACGCTGGAGGAGCTGGTTCGCAACGGTGCCGGCACGAACCAAGCAACGGTGATTTCAGGCCGTGTGGTCTACAACAACGGCGCATGGTGAACGAAAGGAGCAATGCATGAGCGTTCCATTGGAGGAGATGAGCCCGTACGCGCGTTCCGTGGTGCAGCGTCTCGGGCTTGAGGCCCATCCCGAAGGCGGCTGGTATACGCGCGACTGGCAGTCGCCGCTGCCGGAACCGGACAGCGGGCGTCCGCTCGCCTCGCTGATCTACTTCCTGCTGCCGGAGGGCGACGCCAGCGCCTGGCATAAGGTGGACGCCGACGAGATCTGGCTGTGGCACGGCCCCGCCACCGTCACTCTGGAGCTCGGCGGCGACGGCGAGCAGCCGGCCGACGATCCGAGCGAACGGCGGACCATCGTGCTCGGCAACGGCATCGCACCGGAATCCCAAGCCGAGGAGCACGGCCAATCACAGGACGGCGCTCCCGTCGGGCATGCGGTCGTTCCCGCCGGCGTCTGGCAGCGCACGGTTCCCGGACACGGCGACGCATTGGTCTCCTGCGTGGTCTCCCCCGGCTTCACCTTCGAGGGATTCACGCTGCGATAGGAGCCGGCGCCGGCCGACCGGCCCGTCAGGCGCATGCGAATCGCATAATCCTCGATAACCAGTCATCGCGGGAACCGATAGCACCGGCAACATGTCGCATGCACCGAATAACTATCTTGTACTAGGACAGGAAGCAAGAAAAGAAGGAGAACACCCCATGTCATTCAAGTCCGCCGTCCGCGTGTTCGCCGCCGGCATCACCGCCGCGACGCTCATGTTCACCGCCGCCTGCGGCTCGTCCAACACCTCCTCCGACGCCAACGCCGGAGGCAGCGACAGCTCCGACATCACGCAGCAGACCGTCACCCCCGGCACGCTCACCATCGCCACCGGCGACCCGGCCTACGAGCCGTGGGTCATGAACGACAAGCCGGAGTCCGGCGAGGGCTTCGAGGCCGCGCTGGCCTACGCCGTGGCCGACAAGCTCGGCTTCAAGAAGGACAACGTGAAGTGGATCCGCACCACGTTCGACTCCGCCATCGCCCCCGGCGCCAAGGATTGGGATCTCAACATCCAGCAGTTCGGCATCACCGACGAGCGCAAGCAGGCCGTCGACTTCTCCTCCGGCTACTACAAGGACACGCAGTCCGTGGTCGTCAAGAAGGACGGCAAGTTCGCTTCCGCCAAGTCGCTGTCCGACCTCAAGGACGCGGTGATCGGCGTGATGGTCGGCACGCAGGCCTACACGATCGTCCAGAGCAAGATCAAGGACGACATCCAGACCTTCAATGACGACGCCTCGCTCGCCCAGGCGCTCGACGCCGGCCAGATCGACGCGCTGGTGACCAACACGGTCGAAAGCGTGTACATGGTCCAGTCCGAGCAGGTCAAGGACGCCGAGGTGCTCGGCCGCATCGCCGGCTCCGAGGACAAGGACGGCCTGGGCATCGTGCTGCCGAAGGATTCCAAGCTCACCTCGGCCGTCACCAAGGCCGTGGACGACCTGGACGCCGACGGCACGCTCAAGCAGCTGCAGGACAAGTGGCTGGCCGAGTACACCACCGACCTGGCCGAGCTCAAGTAAGGTCGGCGAGCAAGTCCAGCCCAACCAGGTGCCGCACGACCGCATGCATGACGGCTCGTCCGCACCGATTCGAACCCGTCGGAGGAGATAGATCATCTCGGCCGGCGGGTTCGTCGTCTCGCGTTCCACATTGCGCGACACCAATCTCAAACCCGTTCGGACACTGCAATACAATCCACATATGGTCGATTCTCAATCCACGCATGATTCCGCCGCCGGAGCATCATCCATGCCGCCGGTGAGCGAAATCGAACTCTCCCGCCGTGACTATCGGCGCAAGCAGCAGCTCAAGTCGGTGGTCACCAGCCTGGTCAGCACCATCGTGCTGGCCATCATCGTCGTCACGGGATTGAAGATGTCCCCCGGCTGGCCGCGCGTCAAGCAGACCTTCTTCTCCCCCGAATACTTCGTCAAGTCCCTGCCCAAAACCATCGACGGCCTCTGGCTCAACCTCCAGGTGCTGGTCGTGGCCGTGATCGGCGTCGCCATCTTCGCCACGCTCATCGCCCTGGTGCGTACCAGCAAGAACCCGGTGATGTTCCCGCTGCGCGTGCTGGCCGCCCTGTACACCACGGTGATGCGCGGTATACCGATGATCGTCGTGCTGTACCTCATCGGCTTCGGCATTCCGGGACTGGGCCTGTTCGGCCGCATCAACCCGGCCATCCTCGGCACGATCGCCGTCATCATGGGCTACAGCGCCTATGTGGCCGAGGTGCTGCGCGCCGGCTTCAACGACGTGCACCCCTCGCAGCGCGCCTCGGCACGCTCGTTGGGTCTGACCGCCGGTCAGACGACACGCATGATCGTCATTCCGCAGGCCCTGCGCAAGGTGGCGCCGGCGCTGATGAACGATTTCATCTCGATGCAGAAGGACGTCGGCCTCATCTCCGTGCTGGGCGCGGTGGATGCGGTGCGCGCGGCCCAGATCGAGGTCGCCAGCTCGTACAACTTCACGCCGTATGTGGTGGCGAGCCTGCTGTTCATCCTGATGAGCGTGCCGTTCATTCTGCTGAACGACTGGTATACGGCGCGACTGCGCAAGCGCGAACTGAGTGGAGGCACGGTATGAGCACGGATCAGAACATGCGGCGGGACACGCTCGCACAAACCCCGGCAGCCGTTCAGGAAAACGCCGCTCAGCCGGTGCTGCGGCTGGACAACGTTCGCAAGTCCTTCGGTTCCACGCAGGTGCTGCGCGGCATCTCGTTCGATGTCAAGCAGCATGAGGTGGTGGCGTTGCTCGGCCCGTCCGGTTCCGGCAAGTCCACGCTGATGAAGTGCGTCAACCTGCTCGAACAGGTCGACGACGGCCAGATCTGGCTCGGTTCCACGGACATCACCGACCCGCGTGCCAACCAGGATCGCATCCGCGCACGCATCGGCGTGGTGTTCCAGCAGTTCAACCTGTTCCCGCACATGTCGGTGCTGAAGAACGTGACGCTGGCCGCCATCAAGGTGCATCATTGGTCGAAGGACCGTGCCGAGGCACGCGCCCTGGAATTGCTGGACCGCATCGGCATGCGGGCCAAGGCCAAGGCCTATCCCGATCAGCTCTCCGGTGGCCAGCAGCAGCGCGTGGCCATCGCCCGTGCGCTGATGACCGACCCCGAGCTCCTGCTGCTCGACGAGATCACGTCGGCGCTTGATCCGATGCTCGTGGGCGAGGTGCTGAACATGGTGGCCGAGCTCAAGTCGCAGGGCACCACGATCCTCATGGCGACGCACGAGATGAGTTTCGCACATGATGCGGCCGACCGCGTGGTGCTGATGCGCAACGGCATCATCGCCGAGAACGGCACGCCGCGTGAGGTGATGGACGAGTCGAACGATCCGCAGACGCGCGAGTTCTTCGCGCACTTCCGCCACTGACGCCACCGATTGGTTCGATAAACTCAATCGTAATGGCCCTGACGAGGAAATCCCGTATTCCTCATCAGGGCCATTATTTTCACTTGCCGGTCTCAGTGATGCGCTTGGTTTCCTCGACGTTGCGCCTGAGCTCGTCCACAAGCTGGTCAGGGCCGTCGAACTTGACCTGCGGTCGCAGGAAGCCGGCAAACTCCACGCGGACCTTGTGGCCGTAGAGGTCGATCCAATCGTCGGTGATGCAATAGGACTCCACCACGCGCTCATGGAGACCGGTCTTCTCGCTGAAGGTGGGCTTGGTGCCGATGGAGATGGAGGCGGGCCAACGGCGGGCTTCCGCTCCGGCGGGGGCATCCCCGTCCTTGTCGGCGCCCAAGTCCACAAGCCAACCGGCGTAGACGCCGTCCACGGGGATGTAGCCTTCGATGTCGCTGCCCAGATTGGCGGTGGGGAAGCCGATGGTGCGGCCACGCTCCTCACCGTGCACCACTTCGCCCTCGATGGCGTGCGGTTCGCCCAGGATCGCGTTGGCGTCCTGGATGCGGCCGTGGGCCAGCAGGTAGCGCACGTTGGTGGAGCTCCAGGCGCGCATGGCCTTGGCCTGGTGCTTCTTGCTCCAGGCGCGACGCTCGGCCTTGGTGGCGTTCGCCAGTGGATCGGCGGGCTCGCCCCACTCGGCAGGCATCTCAGGCTTGAAGTCACGCGGGATGCGCACCTCGCCGGGGCCGCGGTCATCCACCACGTCCAGTTCGAAGACACCGGTGGCGGCGGCGAGATTGGCGATATGCGGCACGTCGCCTTCACGGCCCTTGCCGAAAGCGGCGTCCTGGCCGAGCACCAGCGTGCGCATACCAAGCTTGCCGGTGAGGCGTCCGAGGAAGAAGATGTACGACTTGGCGGCGAAGGCCAGCGTGTAGTGCACCACAAGCACATGATCCACGCCCAACGCCTCGATGCGGCGCAGCCGTTCATGCACGCTGGTCAGCGCCTCGGCGTCGATGTTCTCCTCGCCGGGTTCCTGACCGTCATGCTTGGCGGCCCAGCCATGCACGAAGGCAGGGCGCGGGTCGAACAGAATCACCACGGAGAAGGAATCGTGCTGGTGGGCGAGCTCGACCACGCGCCTGATCACGGCCTGATGGCCCAAGTGCATGCCGTCGAAGGCGCCGAGCGTCACCACGGCCTTCTTGTCGTTATCAAACGAGGGCCATTCGACTTCGCCCTGGGCGTCCGGAGTCAGATGCGTGATGTTCATCGTGTTGCGTCCCGTCCTTGCTTGTGTACGTGTTGTGTCCGTGTTTTTGAACGATATCTGAGCCTGTGCCCCGTACTTGTTGCGCCGCACCGCACGCATATGCGGAGCGGGCGGCGCAAGGCAAACCGCGTTCAGTCTACTCGGCGGGGAATACGGTGGCCGGCTTGGCCTGATGCACGTTCGCGCGTTCCAGGATGGCCACCACATCGTGCGTCTGGGGCACGATGGCCACGGTCGGCTCTCCGATCACCCGTTCGATGCGGCGTCCGAACCGCAGTTCGGCGGCTTCATCTGGGGTGATGTCCAACGCGGGCATGGCCCCGCGCGCGGCCTGTTCCATGGTGAGCGCGCGGCCGAGCAGCCATTCGCGCCGCTCTTCGCCGGACAGTTCCGCCGGGGTGTCCAGTACGCATTTGTTGCGGGTGACGGTTTCGCCGTCGCGGTTGGTGAAGGTTTTGGATTCGCTGTGAGCGGTGACCGTGTGGTCACGGGTGGCTGCCATGGCCTCATCGCCGATGAGACCACTGGTATCGTCCGGCAGGGCAAAACGACCGACCCGCGTGCGGTGCAGACGTATCAGATGGCCGCCGACGCCCAGTTCAGCCCCCAAATCGCGGGCCAGGGCACGGATGTACGTGCCGGACGAGCAGCTGACGCGCACGTCCACGTCGAGCACCGGAATGGGCGGAGCGCTCGAAGCGGCCACGGCGATCGGAACAGCCGAGGTCGTCGGCCCGGACGAATCAGCGGTCGCATGCCAATCGACGGCCTCCCGCAGCAGTTCGCCGGCCCGTTCCCCAGCCACATACCCCTGGCGGACTGCGAGTACGGCGAATTCACTGATATGCACGGGCCGGGCCTTGAGCTCCACGTCCTTGCCTTCGCGAGCCAGGTCGTAGGCGCGCTTGCCATTGATTTTGATGGCCGAAAACGTGTTGGGCACTTGTTCGATATCCCCGGTGAAGTGGTCGGCGATGGCGGCGCGGATCTCATCCTGCGTCACACCCGTAACGGTACGGGCACCCTCGCCGGACGTGACGTCCAGCTCGCCCTCGGCGTCATCGGTGGTGGTGCCCAAACCGAGTCGAATCGTGGCTTCATAGGTCTTGTCGTGCTCCACGATGGCGTTGAGCAGTCGCGTGGCGTGACCGAATGCGATGACCAATGCGCCGGTGGCCATCGGATCGAGCGTGCCGGCGTGACCGACCTTCTTGATGTGCAGTGCGCCGCGCACCGCGGCCACCGCGTCGAAGCTGGTCACGCCCTGCGGCTTGTCGATGATGATGAGGCCGCTTGGAGCGGGTTGTGCCATGTGCTTGTTTTCCCCCTGATGAACGTGTTCGACTCTGCTACATCACGATTGACATGAATCCCGCTGGACCGCCCTCAGCCGGCTTCACCGTCAGCCACTTTCGGCTCCTCGCACGGGGAGCCGAAAGAGACGAACTTACTCGCTCAGGCCTTCTTCGGTGGCGTCATCCTCGGAATCGAATTCCGAGCCGTCATCGGAGTCATCGTCGAAGTCGGCGTCGTAATCGACTTCGTCCTCGCCATCCTCGTCGGCAGGTTCGTCGTCATGCTTGTACGGGTCGGCGTCGCCGGCGTACTGGGCGGTGGCACGAGCCTTGGCCAGTTCCTCGTCGCGCTTGCGGGCCAGGGCCAGGATGTCCTCGATCTCGTGGGCCTCGCCGGGCACCTCGTCGAACACGAACTGGAGCTGCGGGGTCAGGCGCAGGCCGGCCTTGCGGCCGACGAGCGTGCGCAGGTGGCCCTTGGCCTGGTCGAGGGCCTGCTGGGCGCGCTTGCGTTCGCCGGATTCCTTGCCTTCGTGGCCGAGCTGGGTCCAGTAGATCTTGGCGATCTGCAAATCGTTGGTCACGCGCACTTCGGTGACGGTGATGTTGGTCAGTCGCTTGTCGTGCAGCTCACGCTCGATGGAGGAGGCGACGACGCGCTGGATCAGGGCCGCGATACGCGCGGCGCGGGGGTTGGTTCCCGCCATAGAGGTTCCTTTCAAAAAACTCGGCTCCCCTCCCGAGGAGGAGCTGTCGGACGGAGTGAGACTGCGGGGAATACGTCAGCAAACTTGCGGCGCTCCCCCAGCCCGCTTCGCGGACAGCTCCCCTCGGTGAGGGGAGCCAGCGAAGATGACGGGTTCTCCCGCCGTGGGAGAACCGTGATGGACTACTTGCGCTCGACCTCGCGCATCTCGAAGGTCTCGATGATGTCGCCGAGGGCGATGTCGTTGAAGGAGCCGAGGTTGATACCGGCCTCGTAGCCTTCCTTGACGGACTGGACGTCGTCCTTGAAACGGCGCAGCGAGGAGATCTCCAGGTCGTTGACCGTGGCCACGCCGTTGCGCAGGATACGGCACTTCGTACCGCGCTTGACCTCGCCGTCCTGCACCATGACGCCGGCGATGTTGCCGAACTTGGAGGAGCGGAAGATCTCGCGGATCTCGGAGTGGGAGGTGACGACCTCCTCGTATTCCGGCTTGAGCATGCCCTTGAGCGCGGCCTCGATGTCCTCGATGGCCTTGTAGATGACCGAGTAGTACTTGATCTCCACGCCCTCACGCTCGGCAAGGTCCGCGACCTGACGGTTCGGACGCACGTTGAAGCCGATGATGACGGCCTTGTCGACCGTGGCGAGGTTGACGTCGTTCTGCGTGATGGCGCCGACGCCGCGGTGGATGACCTGGATGCCGACCTCGTCGGACACCTCGATCTTCATCAGGGAGTCCTCCAGCGCCTCGACGGAACCGGACGAATCGCCCTTGATGACGATGTTGAGCATGTCGATCTCGGACTCGGCGAACTTCTTCTTGAAGTCCTCCAGGGAGACCACCTTGCGGCGCTTCGCCAGCTGGGCGGCGCGCTCGGTGGCCTGACGCTTCTCGGCGATCTGGCGGGCGGCGCGATCGTCGGAGGCGACCAGGAAGAGGTCGCCTGCGGTCGGCACGGAGGTCAGACCCAGCACCTGAACAGGCGTGGACGGACCGGCGGCCTCCATGGTCTGGCCGTTCTCGTCAAGCATGGCGCGGACGCGGCCGTACGAGGTGCCGGCCACGATGGCGTCGCCCACGTGCAGGGTGCCCTGCTGGACGAGCACAGTGGCCACGGCACCGCGGCCCTTGTCGAGTCGGGCCTCGATGGTGGCGCCACGGGCGTCCATATCGGGGTTGGCACGCAGGTCGAGCTCGGCGTCGGCCGTGAGCAGCACGGCTTCGAGGAGCTTGTCCACGTTGATGTTCTGCTTGGCGGAGATGTCCACGAACATGGTGTCGCCACCATACTCCTCGGGCACCAGGCCGAACTCGGTGAGCTGGCCGCGCACCTTCTCCGGGTTGGCGCCGGGCACATCGATCTTGTTGACGGCCACGACGATCGGCACCTTGGCGGCCTGCGCGTGGTTGATGGCCTCGACGGTCTGGGGCATCACGCCGTCGTCCGCGGCGACCACGAGGATCGCGACGTCGGTGAGCTCGGCACCACGGGCACGCATGGCGGTGAACGCCTCGTGGCCAGGGGTATCGAGGAACGTGATCTTGCGCTTCTCGCCGTCCAGCGTGACGGTGACCTGGTATGCACCGATGCGCTGGGTGATGCCGCCGGCCTCGCGTGCGATGACGTTGGTCTTGCGGATGGTGTCCAGCAGTCGGGTCTTACCGTGGTCGACGTGGCCCATGACGGTGACGACCGGCGGGCGCGGCTTGAGATCCGCGTCATCCTGCAGCTCTTCCTCATCAAGGTTGATGTCGAACTGCTGGAGCAGCTCCTTGTCCTCCTCCTCGGCAGAGACGAGCTGGATGTTCCAGCCGATCTCCTCGCCCAGGATCTGGAAGGTCTCCTCGTCCAGGGACTGGGTGGCGGTGGCCATCTGGCCCAGGTGGAAGAGCACGGTGACCAGTGCGGCCTGGTTCACGTTGATCTTCTCGGCGAGGTCGGCGAGGGACGCGCCCTGACGCAGACGGATGGTCTGGCCGTTGCCGTTCGGGATGCGAACGCCGCCGATGGTCGGTGCTTTCAGCTCCTCGTACTCATGACGCTTCGCCAGACGGTTCTTGCGGGCCTTCGAGGACTTGCCGCCCTGACGGCCGAACGCGCCTGCGGCACCGCCGCGACCGCGACCGCCGCCGCGTGCGGGACCGTTGGACGGAGCACCGCCGCCCTGGAAGTTGTTGCCGCCCTGGCCGCCGCGGAATCCACCGCGGGCACCGCCCTGGGCACCGGCACCGCCGCCCTGACCCGGACGGCTGTGACCCCACTGGCCCGGACGCGGCGCACCGCCGCCCTGACCCGGACGACCGTTGCGGAAGCCGCCACGGCCCTGACCGGCACCCTGGCCGGGACGGCCCGGACGACCATTGCGGCCGCCCTCGGCGGTCGGACGCGCCATCGGATGCGGACGCGGAATGTCACCCGGAGTCGGGGTGTGCATGCCCTGCTTGCGGGAGAACGGGTTGTTGCCCGGACGCGGACCCGGCGTGTGCGGGCGCGGAATCGCGTTGGAGGCGGCGCTGTTGCCGTTGCCGGCGTTGCCGCCCTGCTGGCCGTTGTTATGGTTGGCACCCGGACGCGGGGTCGGCATGTTGCCGTTGCGGCCGTTCTGGTGCTGGCCCTGCTGGCCGCCGTTCGGACGGCCCTGGCCCGGACGCCCCTGACGGCCGTTCTCGCGGCCCTCGCGGTTGTCGCGGTTCTCATGCTGCTGATGACGACCCGGCACCGGAGCGCCCGGACGACCACCCTGCGGACGCGGCGCAGGCGTGCCGGGAGTGGCGCGACGGGCCGGACCGGGGGTCGGGGCGTGCGGAGCCGGAGTAGCGTGCGGAGTGGCCGGGGTCGCCTGAGCGTGGGATGCGGAAGCGGCCGGGGCGGCGGGTGCCGGAGCCGGCTTGTGCTGCGCCGGCTTGGCGGCGGCAGGCTTCGCGGTGTTCTGGGGACGGGCGGAAGCGGCAGGCTTCTGATCGCCCTTGTTGTTGTCCTTGGCAAACGCGGCCTTCAGGCGGCGTGCCACAGGAGGCTCGATCGTAGAGGAAGCGGACTTGACGAACTCCCCCATGTCCTTCAGCTTCTCAAGGACGGTCTTGCTGTCGACATGCAAGTCCTTGGCCAATTCGTATACGCGCGGTTTCGCCACTAATTACTCCTATCTGCGACCACGCGGCATGGGCGTGGTCAGTTGGTGATGACGGCAAGCTTGCCCTGTCTCATCGTGCGACCATGTTCGTGTTACCTCGTCTCTGTGCAGGCGAATTTGCGCGCACTGCGCCCGCCCACATACGCCAATCAAGCATACTCATAACGCTGGATAGGCATGCGAAAACCGCGAGCCGCGCCATATGGGTACGGCCCGCGGGAAACGCCTTCTTCCGGTTGTCCGGTTACCTGGACGGTTACTCGGCCTGCGCCGGATCCGGCTGCGCGGCCTGGGCGGCCTCTTCGGCGGCCTTCTCGGCGGCCACCTTCTTGGCGTGCGCCTCGGCGGATTCGATGCCGATCTTCCAGCCGGTGAGCTTGGCGGCCAGACGTGCGTTCTGGCCCTCCTTGCCGATGGCCAGCGACAGCTGATCGTCGTGAATGAAGGCGATGGCGGTCTTGTTCTTCTCGCTGATCACCTGCACGCCGGTGGCCACGGCCGGGGAGAGCGCGGCGGCCACGAACTTGGCCGGATCCTCGGAGTAGTCGACGATGTCGATCTTCTCCGGGCCGAGGTTCTCCATGACGGCACGCACGCGGGCGCCGCCGGGGCCGATCAGCGCACCCTTCGGGTTGACGCCCTCGGTGTTGGCCTTGACGGCGATCTTGGTGCGGGCACCGGCCTCGCGGGCGATGGCCATGATGGACACGGCACCGGAAACCAGCTCCGGCACCTCGCGCTCGAACAGACGGCGCACCAGCTCCGGGTGGGAGCGGGAGACCACGATCTCCGGGCCGCGCACGCCGCGGGCCACGTTCACCACGTACACGCGGATGCGCTCGCCATGGCGGTAGCGCTCGCCGGGCACCTGCTCACGACGCGGCAGGATGGCCTCGACGTCACCCATGGCCACATGCACGTTGGCCGGGTCGGAGGCGTCCTGCTGGATGATACCGGTGACGAGCTTGCCCTTCTGGCCGGAGAAGGCGCCGAAGACCTTGTCGTCCTCGGCCTTGCGGAACAGCTGGGTGATGACCTGACGCGCGGTGGCTGCGGCGAGACGGCCGAAGTCGTGCGGGGTGTCGTCGTACTCCTCGCCCAGCTTCGGGGCGGGGTGCGGATCGTCTTCGGTGGGTTCGACCGGAATCTCATCGGCGGCCCACACGGTGAAGCTGCCGGCGCGCTCGTCCAGTTCCACGCGGGCGTGCTTGGCGGCGTGCGGGGTCTTGAGATAGGCGAGACGAAGGGCCTCGGCCAACGCCTCATCCAGGGTTCCGGGGTCGATTCCTTGCTCAGCGGCAAGCTTGTGCATTCCTGTCAGGTCCAGTTCCATCGATCCGTACCTCCTATGAAGTTATGTGGCGCATGGCCTTGAGTGGTCACAGTTAGCTATTAGTGTAGGTTTCCATGCAGACACGCTCCCCCTTGTTCGTTCTCGGCCGACGCGCGCTGGTTGTGGCGTGCGCCGGGGCGATGCTGTGCTCGCTGACGGCGTGTTCGGCGCCGCGTCTGGCCGGCCGCGCGGAGGCGGAGCGCGCGATGAGCCCGTGCGAACAGGCGTTGACGCTGGTCAATGACGCCGATTGGGCATCGGCCGGGTCGCCGATGATGGTGCGTTTCGTGGTCGGGCAGTCGATTCCGCTGAAGTGGATCGACGTGGCCACGTACTGTCCGGGGCGCTTCGGCGAGGGGGTGCTGCGCGACGCGCAGACCAAGGCCGACCTCGCTTCGCTGGCCGACCGATTGGGCGGCACCGAACCTGCCGTGACGCCGGCACGTCTGGACGGCGTGACTTCCGCGGTCGCCGGGACCGATGTGCTGGATGCGATGGCCGTGGCCGAGGATCGCGCGGGATTCGCGTTGGAGGTGCTGGCCGCCCGTGGCCAGACCGAGGGGGCGACGCTGGCGTTGAGCGACATGCATAAGACCGCCGGACAGCAGTTGGTGTCGCTGGCGGATGGCAGTTGGGGTGACACCGGTTCGTCTGATACCAGTGGTTCCGGTTCATCCAGTGCCGATGGTTCCGGTTCGACCGGCGATTCCACGGCCGGCGATACGGACGATTCTGGTTCGTCCGGTAGTGGCTCGGCTTCCGACGGCAACAGCGGCGGCAACGGTAACGCCGGAACGCACGCCGACCCGCGGCAGAAGGTCTACGACATCAGCCAGCTGCTGGCCAATCCCGTCACCATCGCGGACAAGGCCAGCGGCCTGAGCGTGCCCACGGCCGCCGCCATCGAAATGGATTGCGCCCGCGCGGAGATCAAGGCCGTTACCGATGCCGACGCGCAGTTCGACGACACCACGCTCTCGATTCTCGCCGCCTTGGCCGCCAAGCACGCCTACACCGCCATTCAGCTCGGATACCCCGCCAGCGACGCAGCGTTGTTTGAGTGAGCTCGAATATGAATAACAGGAGGCCGCCGACCTTGTACAGTCGGCGGCCTCCTACCATTTCACAAGGCGAGTCATACGCCTAATGCCGAATCAGAACCCATCGGAGCCGAAGCTTCAAGTGGCCACCTAAAAAGAGCCCCGAAGTTGAACCGATTCCTTCATCGACAGCTTCAGTATACGCGCCATTACTGATTATGCCTCAGGCATATAGAAATCCCCTCTGTCACAATAGTTCTATCGCACATGCGCTTTACTCTTCATTGAACCGGAGATGCCAAGCGAATGAGCGATCGGCCGGGCCATCCGGCCCGACTGCCATTTCACAGAAGAGATTGCCATGAAATCTCAGTCAGATCCCGGTAATCCTGGGCATAATCCACTCATCGTGGTGATAGCCATGGTGGTATTCGCTCCCTATGTAGACAGGACATGGCTTGCAATACTGCTTAGCGTGACCATTCTGTATGGTCTAATCACGGATTGGAGGAGCCAGAGGAAGTAACCGGCTGTTCCTGTGCAGTCTGTCATGCACAGGAACCTATTGTTCGTCACCGCAAGTTCATTGGACAAGCCGCGTGGAGGCACGCTCCACCAGCGTGAAATCGGTGGTGTAGGTGCGGGCGGGGCCGCTGTAGCCTTCGATGCGGTCGATGAGCATGTCCACGGCGTGCTTGGCGTAGTCGTCCACATGCGGGTCGATGGTAGTCAGGGCAGGCACCGAGTATTCGGCTTCCGGCACGTTGTCGAAGCCGACGAGCTGCACATCGTTGGGGATGCGCAGGCCCCGGCGCTGCAGTTCATGCACGGCACCGAGCGCCATGGCGTCGTTGAGACAGACCACTGCCTCCGGGCATGGTAACGAATCCAACATTGCGGCCGTGGCCTGCACGCCGCCGTGCTGGTTCCAACGGTGCACCGGAATCACATACCGCCAGTCGACCTCAAGACCACGCTCCAGAAACGCCTGCACATAACCCTGGGTACGCAACGCCTGTGTGCCTTCACGCTGCCGTTTGATGGTTTCCCAGTCCTCCATGCCGGGCGGCGCGCCCAGCAACGCGATGGCCCTGGTCCCGGAATCCAGGAGCCGGCCGACCGACTGTTTGACGGCTTCCACATTGGGCATGGTGACCAAGTCGCTCTTGCCGTAGGTGAGGTAGTCGCCGGCAAGCACCACCGGATACGGCTGCTGCAACACCGCACCCTCGTCGGCGAGCGCGCGCTCGCTGAAGAAGATCCAGCCGTCCGCGCCAAGACGGTAGGTCTCCTCGATGTTGTCCGCAAGGCCCATGCCGTCGGAGCCGTACGTGTTGATGATCACGCCGTATTGCCGGGCCTTGGCGAATTCGATGACCTTGTCGGTCAGGTAGGGCGCAAACGGCTGGGAGAAGTCGAAGATGTTGAGGCCGATGAGCCGGGTGCCGCCGGAACGGATGGCGCGGGCGGACAGGTTGACCGTGTAGCCGAGCTTACGCATGGCGTTCTCCACCCGCTCACGGGTGTCGGGCCGCATACGACCGGTGCCGTTGATGACGTTGGACACGGTTTTGATGGAGACGTCGGCCTCGCGGGCCACGTCCTTGATTGTTACGCGGCTGGTCATTGTTCTCCTTAAGAAATCCTGCCGTGGCATCGTCATCGTCTGCACATCCATGGTTTCCTCAATTCTAATCAGAATTACAACAAATCACGCCGTATACAGTAAACGCCGAGATGCTGGTGCGAACAGACATCTCGGCGCCTACTTATGCCTCATGCTGCATTGATTACAGTGGCAGAACTACTGATCCGGATTCGGCTTGAGCTCGATGACCGTCATATTCCACCATCCAGTTATCGGCCACATCTTCGGAACGAGCTTCCAGCGTTCCATCAACATAACGAACACGGAACCTGACTTCGGCGGAATCCTCCTCGAATCCTCGACGGAGCGCTACTGTCTTCCACTCAGAACCGAGCGATTCGGCACAGTATACCTTTAGCGTCACGCCTTTGACCAAATCACCTTCAGTGTCATTCCGGCCTTCTTGCATAGGAATAATGGCCCCCGGACGTGCAAGTAGCGGCATCGACAGATAATCGAACTGCTCTTCCACCCACTTCGGTCCGGTGATTTGTTCGCCATTGAGTACATTCGTCCATGTTCCTTCCGGTACATAGTACTTGACCACGCCATCTGGCGAGAATACAGGAGCGACCAGCAAATCTCCGCCGAGCATATATTGACGATCAAGATATTCAGTAGCCGGATCATGCGGGAATTCCAACGCCATCGGACGCATCAACGGTACGCCTTCCTCACTGACCTGCTTTGAGCCACAAGCCAGATACGGCAGTAGCGACAGCTTCAGTTTCGTGAACTTGCGCAGGACATCGCAAGATTCTTCATCGAAGGCCCACGGGACACGTACCGAGTGAGAGCCATGCAGACGCGAATGTGTGGAAAGCAAGCCGAACTGCACCCAACGCTTGTACAGATCGGGACCGGGGTTACCTTCGAAACCGCCAATGTCATGCGCCCAATAGCCGAAACCAGAGGACATTAGAGACAGACCACCACGCAACGATTCCGCCATGGCAGTGTACGTGGATTCACAGTCACCGCCCCAATGCACCGGGAACTGCTGACCGCCAACCGTAGCTGACCGAGCAAACAGTACAGCTTGCCCCTTGCCCATCTTGCGCTCAAGGAATTCATAAACCGTCTTGTTGTACAAATACGTGTAGTAATTGTGCATCTTGACTGGATCGGAACCGTCCTCATACACTACATTGGTCGGCACTGATTCGCCGAAATCAGTTTTGAAGCAGTCCACGCCCATGTCGATAAGCTTTTCCAATTTGGAACAATACCATTCACGAGCTTCGGGCTTCGAGAAGTCCACGAGGCCCATTCCGGGCTGCCAGAAATCAGTCTCATACACGCTACCGTCTGGCAGCTTCAACAGATATCCCTTTTCCATCGCCTCATCAAAGAGCGGAGACATGGAGCTTAGATACGAGTTAATCCAGACGCAGACCTTAAGCCCCTTACGGTGGTGCTCGGCGATAGTTCCTTTTGGATCACGGAACATGTCACCGTCCCATTCGAAATCGCAGAAATGGTATTCCTTAAGCCAGAAGCAATCGTAGTGGAACACGGACAGCGGAATATCACGTTCACGCATGCCATCCACAAAGCCGGCAACGGTCTTGTCATCGTAATCAGTAAGGAACGATGTGGTCAGCCACAAGCCGTAAGACCAAGCCGGCAAGTAGGGAGCACGACCTGTCAGCTCAGTGTATCGACGCAGCACATCCTTCGGCTCAGGACCATTGATTACGTAATATTCGAGTCGATGCCCCTTGACGGAGAACTGCACTTTACCGACAGTTTCAGATCCGACCTCAAAGGAGACATCCTCACTATGGTTTACAAATACGCCATAACCATTGTTCGTCCAGTAGAACGGGATGGCCTTGTATACGGCATCCGAAGAAGTACCGGCATCCGAATTCCACATTTCCACGGTCTGACCATTTTTGACGAAGTGGCCGAAACGCTCGCCCAAGCCATACACCTTTTCGTCCAAAGCCAAACGCAGCTGTTCACGCATGTAATGCGCACCAGTGGCCTGTTCTGTATATGCACCAAGACCTTTATACGAGGTCCCCGTCAGACTGCGACCATTAGCACGGAAATCTATAGACCAGATTTCTCCGGGTGCGGAAATCACCGCTTCCAAGGATCCTGCGCGCAATACAGTACCTTCATCGGTGGTTTCCGCTTCGAAATTCGCATGCTCATCAACATTCAGTTGGAAATGCGGACCGGGATCAACGGCTCCACGGAAATGCTGTTCAACTACCTTGATGATTCCTTCTGCCGGAGTGGACAATGTGACGGTGAACACGGGACCGCCAAGAGAATCGCCTCGCCCATTGACCAAATTGGCTGAGGCATGCGCACATACGCTGCTCTCATTGATTGCAATATCGTGCGTCTGGCGGGCCCAAGCTGCCGTGAATCCTTCGCGTACGCGCCAGTATCCATCAGAGAACTTCATATCTGTTATTACCTTTCTTGTAATACCACAGCTCTTCATCGAACTGCGATAACGAACAATAAACGATACCCAAGGCCGATGGGGAGGAGAGAGGAAAGGAACACCACCGGCCTCGAGAATCGACTCGCTTACTTCACTGCGCCAGCAGTAATGCCCTTGGTAAGAGTCCGCTGGAACAGCAGGAAGAAGACGAATGCGGGGATAAGAGAGATAAGGCTTCCTGCATTGATGGTCGGCACATCCATGATGCGGTCGCCTTGTAGCGATGCAATTGCCAGTGGAATCGTCTGCGTGTCACCAGTGACCAAGAAGATGAGCGTGAAGTAGAACTCGTTCCAAGTCCAGATGAAGAAGAAGATGAACAGCACTGCACAGTTGGACTTCATAATCGGGAACACAACATCCTTGAGGGTACGCCACCTTCCGGCACCATCAATCTGTGCCGCCTCCAGCAATTCCTTGGGGAACGTAGACATCACCGAACTCAGCAGATATGTGCCGAATGCCATGTTGATGATGCCGCAAATAATCACGATTGTCCACTGAGAATTGCCCATACCTACCGCATTGAACATGTAGAACAGTGGGTAGATGAAGCCTTCACCTGGAAGCATCGTCAGAATCATGAACAATGCCACAATCAGCGAACTTCCGCGTACACGTCCTATACCAAGAGCATAAGAGTTAAACAGAGAGAGCACTACCGAAATAAGCGCAGAAACCACAGAAATCCATAGAGAGTTCCAGAATTTGACTGGAAAATTCGTGGCTTTCCAGAAGTTGATAAGGCCGCCGAAATACAGTTCCTTAGGGAAACTAAGAGGGCCGTTCTGTGTGTAATCCGCTGAAGTCTTGAACGCATTAAGCAACATCAGGAACAACGGAGAGAGAATCAAAATGGCAAAGAGTACACAAGCAAGCAGGATTATCCAACGCAACGGATCGAACGGCTTGCGATTGCTAGTTCCACGAGCTTCATCCTTACGTTCGATGCGCGTCATACGACGCTGTATCGTGGTTTTTACTGATGATGACGCGCTCATGAGATCAGAGCTCCTTCACGTTCACGTGCAGCACTGCGATTTTGGAATATCATGATGACCGATGCCACGATGGCGATGACGATTGCCAATACACTGGCGATTGCCGCGCCATAGCCGATTTGGGACTTGCCGAAGAAATTGATGTACGAATAGTAGGAAGGCACCAGCGTTGAGCTTTGCGGACCACCTTTGGTCAACATGTAAACCGGGCCGAAGACCTTAAGCGCGGCAACGGTACAGGTCAACACAACTACGAAAATCTCGGGCTTAATCTGAGGCAAGGTGATAGCCGTGAATCGACGCCACCATCCAGCACCGTCCAGAGCCGCAGCCTCATAGAGTTCCGGATCGACGCGCCCAAGTGCCGACATGAAGATGACCACAGGGTAGCCAATCTGGCTCCAAACCAGCATCAGCATCACCGCGTAAATGGCTAAATCAGGGTCGCCAAGCCAATCCGGAGTCTTATCCATGCCGAAGAATCCCGCAAGGATTCGGTTGATGGCGCCGGTCTGAGAATTGAGAATCCAGTTCCATAGGATGCCAGCCACGCCAACCGGCAGAATCTGCGGAAGATAGTAGCAAGCACGAAGGAAGCTGGAAGTCTTGCCGCCGAATTCACGGCCAATGTAGTCGAACAGCACCGCAGCGAGCACCAAACCGATGAGCAACGGAATAATCACCATGGCCACAATCATGTACAGCGAATTGCTGAATGAAGTCCAGAATTTTTCATCTCCCAACAGCTTGGTGTAATTATCCAAGCCAATAAACTTCATTCTGCTGCGTCCACCGCGCCAACTGTGTAGTGAAATCCATAGATTCGCCACAAACGGAACCAACAACACTACGATGGTTCCCACGGCTCCTGGAATCAAATACCGCCCGTATCCGCTACGAGCTCGTTTTTCATATATTTTCTCGTTCTTTGTACGTTGCTTCTTTGCATGAGACGAGCCGATGGCCTGCGACATTGTCTCCTCCTCGTCAATGCACGCCGTTGTGATTGGTCCAAGGTCCCGGCCCGTCAACGAGTACAGCTGACGGGCCGGAATCGTGGGAATTGTGAGCCCTTACAGACCCAGATCGGCCTTACCCTCCTCGTAGGCGGCCTTGATTTCATCGGTCGCCTGCTCCGGGGTAGAGTTACCGTTAATCAGGCCCTGAAGAGCGGAGTTCAATGCATCATACATGCCTGCACTCGGCCAATCCGGATACAGAGCGATGGCGTCGTTGTCGAGCAGCTGCTTGAAGACTTCATTGAATTCCTTGGCAGAATCCTGCATGTCGTCAAACGTACCCAGCGGATTCTTCAGCTCGGCAGGCAGCGAATCAATGGAGTAGTCAGAAGATGCATTGAACGGCAAGGCAGCTTCCGTGGCAAGCATATTCTGCACATCCTTAGACAGCAGGAAGTTCAGGAAATCGGCGGCAAGATCCTTGTGCTTAGATGTCTCCGGCACAACCCACAGTTTGCCAGTAGCACCGGTATTAAGCTTTTCGTTGCCAGGCAGCGCACGGAAAGTACTCTTGAATTTACCGTCCTGATTGACACGGCCGAACCACCAAGAGCCAGAGAACATAATCGGGTAGTCGCCCGCGCAGAACTGCGTAATCATATCCTCAGCTACCAAACCACCAGAATTGCTCGGCAGGTAGCCCTTCTTAACCCATTCAGAGAATTTATTGGCGGCATAGGTAAACGGCTCGCTGGAGAAGTCTACATCATGCTCATACGACTGATAATCATTGACGAACTGGCGATCGGCTTTGGAAAGCACCAGCTGATACCAGAGATGCTGGGAAGCGGTCTCATTGCCCTCGAAAGCCACTGGAGTGATGCCCTTATCCACGAACTGTTGCATGGCAGACTCAAGCTCATCGAAGGTTTCCGGAATGGCGATGCCATTGGCATCAAACATATCCTGGTTGTAGTAGACCAGCACAAACTCGCCATTGACCGGAACGCCGTACCACTGGCCATCGGGAGACATAATGCCACCATCATCAGCCTTGTACTTGGCTACGGTCTGAATAGATTCCGGCAGAATATCAGTCCAGCCATACTTATCAGCGTATTCACTCAGATCGGCAAGGATGCCCTGAGAAGCAAGGTTGCCCACGGAGCTGGTGCCCTGATTGTAGAGAGCCACATCCGGAGCATCATCAGCCTGAAGAGTCAGAGCAGCATTCTTCTGCATCTGCGGGAAGGACGTGTGAACCTCATTAATCTTCACATCCGGGTTCTGCTTCTTGTATAGCTTGATGGCACGTTCCCACGTGTCGCCGCCGCCGGAAGAGTAATACCAGGAAATCGTCAGTTCCTTCTCATCGGACTGTGCGGTTTCACCGCCGCCACACGCGGCGAAGGAAGTCAGCATCGCCATTGCGCTGACCGCAGCAACCGCATTTCTCAAGAGGTGGTGCTTCATTGTTCTTCTCCTTACTTGTTATGCCTGCACGTTGTTGTGCAGACAAAATCTTTTACTATTCGCAAAGCTCCGGCATGGAGACCGCGAACACCCTAGCGCTTGGACGACTGGACGAAATTATGAGACGGACATGCGTCTCATCAACCGGTTCAATCTGCCAATCGATGGCTTGATTGAGATTGACCAATCCCGGAGTGGGGAATATTTGGCTGATTGAAGCTCCATGGGGAATTTCAACCACAATGGACCGATTGCCTGTACGATGCCAGACCGTCATATATCCGGTTCGGATATCGGAACCGTCTTGCGGTCTCAATCCGCTAGAGAGCCAATCACCCTGGAAATCAGGAAGCCCCAATGGCCAGAACGGTACTTGCTGCGTTTGATGTGCAAGTACCTGACGATGCACGTTAATTGCATTGCGCACCAAGTCCAGCCGCCGTTCATCCATACGGTTTACAAAACCGGAAAGATACAGTCTGCCAGCAATTCCCGCAGCTAACGTAAAGACTGCAGTCTCATCATCCATTTCCTGTTGTGCATATCCCCAGTTTCCCTGCTGTTCAGGCAGAATCGACATGGACGCTGCTGAAGCAATGGCAGCATAAATGGCGGGATCACACTGGTCTGAGGTGGACTGCAGATCCAGACGCTGCAGCATTGCATAATCTGCGCGCATGGCACCCGAGCTGCAGTTTTCGATGATCAGTCCGGGATAGCGACGCTTCAAATCATCTAACCACTGGACGTACGCCCTACTGTGTCCCAGCAATCCGGCACCTAAATAAGGAGTATCAATCTGCGTGCCAACGCCAGGTACGGTGTTGTAGTCGAACTTGAAGAACATCGGGTGGAACTCATCGACCAGCCGATCAATCGCAGCATCCATGTGAGCACGTGCCGCAGAAGAACGAAAATCAAGATGGTATCGGCCATCATCAGCCACACGCTCACCGTTGCGGCAGAAGAAAGCTGAGTTCGGGAGTTTTGCTGCAATCGGAGAACGTACACCCACCACTTCAGGCTCAACCCATAGGCCAAGTTCCATACCGGCTTGATGAATGGCGTCCGCGACACCATGCAAGCCGACTTCACCGAATCGATTGGTTGAGGGCTTCCATTCGCCGACCATATCCCACCAACCACCGTTGTTGCTGTCATACCATCCTGCATCGATGCAGAACACATCCACACCGAGTCGGCCAGCAGCTTCGATTAGCGGCAGTTCCTTGTCGAGAGTCGGATCACCAAACAGCGTGTTCATATAGTCGTTGTAGATGACCATTTGCTCGGATTCATGATCTTGTCTGTTAGCAGCCAAACGCTCCGAGCGCAAAGCTCGACGGTTCAAGGTCATCTGCTCAATAGCTTGCTGCCAATCTCCAGCGCAAATAGCAAAACTTGCCGGAACCGTGGTGAAATCCGTAGACTCATCAAGCACCACAGTCCATTGATGGTCATCAGCATTGGGACCACCAGCAGTAACATGAAGACCTTCAACGCCTTCGCCGATTTCCCAAGTCCACGGACCGTTATGCTCAATCTGCCAGATTAGCGAGCACCGGGCACCTTCTCCCAGCGTAATAATGCCTATAGGCAACTTCTCTCCAGTGGACCATGCCGATCGAGAGGAAAGGGCGAACCGGGCACCCGGTACACGCGGGTTAATTACGGTATTGATATCTGGCAGACCAGATTTACGTAACGGTGCGTGATGCCAGTCGTTTTCCGCCGCCCAAGTACTCGTTGCCCAATATACTTCAGTCGTATCGACTGTAGCTTTAGCGGCATTCAAGGGCACAGTGATGTTCAAAGAAGAGACTGCCTCAACCGGTAGTCTGCGTCGGGAAGCAATGCGGGAGCAACAATTGACTGCGTTTACATCACAGAATACCGAGAACATCGTTTCGGCAAGCAGTCCAGAAGCATCGTCTTGCTGATCAATGCGCAATACACGACGATTGCCTTCTTCATAAGCATATGCCGCAGTGAATCGCAGATTGTTGCCCTCCCTGGTATCAGTCAGACGTTGATGATTCATGGTGCGGCCCGAAGTGGAAGTGAGCACTTCAATTATCGGCGACGCTCCCGTCTCCTCAGCTAATTGATCTGCGGGAGTCATACCTTTACCTGATACTCCAACAAGCATAACTGGCGCTTCATCATTCACTGAGAAAACCATGCACACATCATCAACGCGCCAAATCAGACGACCATCAACAGGCGTCAGCGAAGTTCCTTGGCATGAACTGAACTGATTTACTACCATGTCTTGAATCCTTTCTGAGACGCGAAGCAACACTGCTTAGTCATTAAGAGAGACGGTTTCGCCGTTCGCGTTCACCGCTAACGGCGAAACCAATAAGGAAGGAGGAAGGAAAGCGATTGAATATTACCTGATATGAACGGCGGTCCAGGAGGCCGGCGGCAGGGTCACGTGGACGGTGCCGGTTTCGAGGTCGAGGACGGCGGTGTCGTTGGCGTGCAGAGTCACGCGGTTCTGATCGTCACGGGTGTTCCGGGCGAAGAGGTCGTCCTCGTGCAGGGTCCGGGCCTCGACCGCAGGGCCACTGCCTTCCGGCAGACGAATCTCGAAGTCATTGGCCTGCTCCAGCGAACGGTTGGTCACGAATACGGTCACGGAACCGTCCGCGCCACGCACGGCCACGGCGTTGACGATCGGCACCTCGCCGTACTTGGCGGTCTCATAGGTGCCGGTGGCGAGCTTCGGCTCCAGGACCGTGCCGCCCTTGGCGTACTTGGCGGTCAGCGCGAACGGGTAGAACGTGGTCTGACGCCAGGCAGGACCGCCGGGTTCGGTCATAATCGGGGCGATGACGTTGACCAGCTGGGCCAGGCTCGCGGCATGCACGCGGTCGGCGTTCCTGAGCAGCGTGATCATGAGATCGCCGAACACCACGGCGTCGGCCGCGGAGTAGACGTCCTCCAGCAGACGCGGGGCGACCGGCCAGTTGCCGATGCCTTCCGGGTTCCTGCTCGGTTCCTCGTCGATGTACCAGACGTTCCATTCGTCGAACGAGATGAACACGTCGTGCTTGCTCTTGAGCCGGGCCTTGGTGGCGTCGATGGCGGCGGCCACATCCCTGATGAAACCGTCCATGTCCACGCCGGAGGCCATGAAGCTCTTCATGTCGCGGGTGCCGTCGGCCTGGAATTCGGGGTGGTAGTAGGCGTGGCAGGAGACGAAGTCGACGTTCTCATAGGTCTTCTCGAGAACGGTCTCCTCCCATTTGCCGAACGTGTCCATGGAATGGCTGGAGGAGCCGCACACCACGAGTTCCACATCGGGGTCGATCATGTGCATGCCGGCGGCCACCGATGCGGCGAGCGTGCCGTAATCCTCCGCGCTCTTGTGGCCGGTCTGCCACGGGCCGTCCATCTCGTTGCCCAGGCACCACATCTTGATACCGAACGGCTGGTCCGCACCATTGGCGCGACGCTCCTCCGAAAGCCTGGTACCACCGGGAATATTGGCGTATTCGAGCAGGTCAAGCGCCTCCTCCAGACCACGGGTGCCCAGGTTCACGGCCTCCATGAGCTCGTTGCCACCGACCTTCTCCAGCCACTTGGCCATCTCATGCAAACCGAACTGGTTGGTCTCAGTGGAATGCCACGCCAGGTCGAGGCGACGCGGGCGCTCCTCCTTGGGACCCACGCCGTCCTCCCAGCGGTAGCCGGAAACGAAGTTGCCGCCGGGATAACGGATGGTGGTGGCGCCGAGCTCGCGGACCAGCTCGATGACGTCCCTGCGGAAACCGTCCTCATCGGCCTCGGGATGGCCGGGCTCGTAGATACCGTCATAGACGCAGCGGCCAAGATGCTCCACGAACGAGCCGAACAGGCGGTCGTTCACCGGAGCGACTTCGAAGTCATCATCGACGATCAGGCGGGAGGAATCTGAATTTGTAGTGGACGTCTGCTCTGACATGTGCTCTCCTTTGCTCACATGAAGTTCGATACAACGTTGTCCCAAATAAATAAATCAGACAGCCATTGTCTTCCTGAATTCACCTTAGTTACTTATTTGATACAACATTGTACTTCTTGATGGAAACAATGATACAACAAGGAATCATCCCGCGCAACCAATCCTTCCTTCAATAGCTAAGACCGTTGAAATATCAACGAACACGCCGGCTCCCACCTCACTATTCTCCCCTAAGCCAGCATCACCTCCGGTGCTTACAATATGACATCAACACAGTCATAGAGCACCAGTCAATACAACGCTGTATCATTAAACACATCATTATTTTTCTTGCGCATCGCAGCGCAACAAATCCTCGCTCCACACAAACAGAATCCCAAGAACAGGAATCCTCCAATGAAAAAGAGCCTTCTCACACTATCTTTCGGAGCATTCGCTCTAGGGGCAGCAGAATTCGTCATGATGGGCGTATTGCCACGCACCGCTTCAGAACTCGGCGTGGACATTCCGACCGCAGGACATTTCATATCCTCATACGCCATCGGAGTCTGCTTCGGCACATTGATGCTCATTTTTGGCCGACGCATAGCACCGAAGCAGCTCCTCGTCGGATTTACAGCCCTCATCGCCGCCGGAAACCTCCTAGCCGCATTCTCATCAAGCTATGCGATGCTCATTGCTGCGCGTTTCATCTCCGGGCTTCCGCACGGCGCATTCTTCGGCACAGCTTCCGTTGTGGCCAAACGATTGGCAAAACCCGGGCATGAAGCCGTCGCAGTCTCCATCGTGCTGACCGGCCAGACCATAGCCAACATGCTGGGAGTGTCAGCAGGCACGCTGCTGGGCGAATTATTGACCTGGAGACTCGCTTTTGCGACATTAGGACTCTGGGCAACCATCACGCTGTTCCTAATCAGTCTGTGGCTGCCAAACCTTGCGCCTATCAAGGACGCAGGACTTCGCGGACAATTTCGCTTTCTCGTCACACCAAGACCATGGCTGATACTTGGAGCCGTGCTGCTAGGCAGTTCCGGCGTGTTTTGCTGGTGGAGCTACGTGTCCCCTTGGCTCACTCAGGTTGGAGGTTTTCCCTCATCAATCACGCCCGCACTCATGGCATTGGCCGGATTCGGCATGGTGGTCGGCGGCATTGCCGGCGGTAAGTTAGCGGATCTATGGCATCCCGGTATAGCATCTTCACTCGGTCAAGGCATGATCTGCATAACCCTGCTGCTTATCGCATTGGATCCAGGATCGATGCCAACCACCGCGCTGCTAACTTTCTTGTGCGCATGCGGCATGTTCTTCGTCAATTCACCACAACAGCTGGTCATGGTGGAGATCGGCGAAGGAGGCGGAGAAATGGTCGCGGCCGCGCTCGTACAGATCGGATTCAATTTCGGCAACTCCATCGGCGCAGCCGTCGGCGGCGGCGTATTGGATACGTTCGGTTCCAATTATCATCTCACTGCGTTGGCCGGCATTCCGTTCTCACTTGTTGCCGCAACGTTGTTGTTCATATTCCATATGAGTTACGAACGATCCGATAGAACTGTCACAGGCCACGTATGTTGAGGCAAGACAAGAACGCCGCTCCAGATTCAGAACTCATTCATCTTCTGCCGTTCAGGTCATTTAGTCTTTGCGAATAGCTGCTACAAGGTTACGGGCGCGACGCGCACGAGGAACGCCACGCCCTTAATGAACGCTACACGAGCAGTCTCAGCAACTGGTAAAGCTGCCATAGACTGCACACGTTGAACAACGTGCCGTCAACCGTTGCAGTCGCCTCTTGATCACCCATATGGATAATCACGGTTCGCCCATTCACGGTCAGCGTGCCATGCATCGTGATATGCTTCATTTCGTAACCTTTGGTTTGCGGTAGTAAGCCGCTAGCCACAACAAGGCCCGATGTTCCAGCACCGGGCCTTTTTGCTACCGGTTCACCACCGGTAACGGCCCGTCATATCAACGGGAACGCCGCATGTAACGGCGTCACATCCCAACGTAGCAGAACGCACGGATGCGCTCACATTCACATGACATCAACAGACATAAAACGGAGGAAGTCGGATAAACGTTGCAATTGCAACGTTTTCGGCATGAAAAAGGGGTTTCAGGCGAGTGGCCTGAAACCCCAGAGGCGGATAAGGCGAGATTCGAACTCGCGGAGGGGTTAACCTCACACGCTTTCGAGGCGTGCTCCTTAGACCGCTCGGACACTTATCCATGTCACCAAAAGGCAACTTGTTTATTATGCCACAACCTGCCGATCTGGCAAATCGATGATACCGGCAGCGTTTCGTCCTACAACGAGTTGTATAGGCGTACAGGAAACGCCTCGCGATATTGCTTGGGCGTCAACCCTGTACGACGTTTAAATACTCGCATGAAATACTTAGGATCGTCATACCCGGATTCGCATGCGATATCCGCAATGCTGGATGTCGTGGCACTGAGCAATTCACGTGCACGATCGATTCGGTATTCCGTTATCTGTTCGGTTACAGTTACACCGAATACACGCCGGTACATCGCGGTCAAATAGCTCGGCGAGTAATGGAACCTCTTCGCTATCCCAGCTACCGTAATACGGTCGCAAGCATTGGCCAAAATCCAAGAACGAATTGCAAGCATCGGCTCCAGTCCTGCATTCAAACTGCTCGTCTCGGCCTGGTGCACCACACGGCGCTGTTCCTGGCGTGCACGATCCTTCCCCGTGATGACCAGACGATCTGCCGCGTATCCGGTAATCGTTCGATATCCACGAAAATCAGACTTGAGCCGTTCTTGCGCACTAACCTCCAGTAATAGGCTAGTTGCGAGATAATCACAATACGCATTGGAATATGGCCCAAACCGCGCATAGACATCACTCAATTGATCGCACATCACCGTCAATCGGTCCAGATCAGCAGCCGCACGTACGTCGGGAAGCACCAAATACCGACTATCCTGCGGCATATCATCATCGGACACGACATGCGCATCTGGCAACAGGAAGTGCATCCAGTGAAATTCAATGTTGTCAGTAATAATTGCGGAACCCTCATGTTCTACGTCCGGCGGCAATAAGGCTATCCGACCAGCGTTGACGCGGATGTATCGGTCGCCCACGCGCATCGGGAGCACTCCGCGTCGCACCACCACCAATTCATAGGTATCGATAGTGCGTCTCATATGACGCCACCCCGGCCCGGAGACGAACTGTCCGATAGAGAAAAAGTCCACCGGTCCGGAAAGCCTGGCAATAGTCACCGTCATGGGCACCAGAGTAGTCCGGCGCAAAGAACAGTGAACGGCGATGGCTTCCACCGCATAAGAGGAAGCCATCGCCAATACCAATCAGTCTCGCAACCAGACCGTCATTTCACTCTCACCGCGATTGGCCCACGCGAAGTAAGGAATCAACGTTGCCGTGACAGGCTCACGAGTCGCCGGCCGGTACTTGGCATACAGCGGCGCAGACGCCGCAGTATCCGCGGTGATTGCCGAGGAATCCACCTTGTTCGGCAAGGTTTCTCGCCACGCGGGCACCCGCAACCGCACCATATGCCGGGTAACGGAATCAACTTTGCCCAATCCGCTATCGTTCATTCCGCTCGCCCCGGCCTGGAATTCAAACTCATCCACCGATACGGAATCCGGATTATCGAGGATTACGGAAACATCCGCATGCAGCAGATGAAGATTTCCACCATTGTCATGGCCTTCCGCGCAAAACGTAATCGGACCGCGGACGAACGCCACTTTGTCTGAATCCTCCCTCACTAATGGATTGGCAGAGACCATATGGACGGGCATCGGAAAATCAATGTCAATCGTATCGCCAGCTCGCCAAGTACCGGAAAGATACAGATAACCGTTCCGAACCATACGGGAGATACGTCCATCACTGCTTTCGGATACCGCAACCGAGGACGCGGCCTTTTCTCCGCCAGCCCATGCAGGCATGCGAAAAGCGAGTGTGAAATCAGCGTTAGTAGCATTCATATGAACCACTGCCCGACAATGTCCGCTCCACGGCAGCCCCGACGCCATCGTAAGGCGAATCGGAACTCCTGCCAGTGCAGTCTTCACCTCACCGCCGACGTAAAGATGTGTAAACAATGTTCCGCCATCATCAGCAACGGTGCAGGCGTACTCCTGCAGCGATTCCACGATTCGTGCGATATTCGGCGGGCAACATGCGCAACCGAACCACTTCTGACGTACCGTCTTGACATGATTGAGCCGTTCATCCCTATGACATGCATAGGGGTTGACTTCCAGCGGATTCACATAGAAGAAGCTCTTACCATCCAGCGCCATGCCTGCCAACGTGGTGTTATACAGGGCGGATTCCATAACATCGGCATATTCGGATTTCGGTTCAAGCTCCAGCATTCTACGAGCGAAGAACGCGAGCGCGATTGAGGCACAGGTTTCCGAATATGCGGTGTCGTTCGGCAAATCATAGCGATATGAGAATGACTCGCCATGCACCGTGCCACCGACGCCGCCGGTGATGTACAGCTTTTTGTCCACGATATCGCGCCAAAGTCTACGGGCGGAGTCAGCTAACGCCTCATCTTCGGTAAGCCGCGCGACATCGACCAAACCTGAGTAGAAGTACCCAGCACGCACAGCATGACCAACTGCCTCGTCCTGTTCCATAACCGGTTTATGCGCCTGATAATACGCATAGTGATCACGGTCCGGAACATACTTGGTACCGTCCAGTTCGGCACGGGCGCGATCTTCCTGCGCGAAGTATGACGGTTCTTGGCCACGTTCGGTAACGAAGTACACGGCAAGATCCAAGTATCGGTGGTTGCCAGTGACCTCATACAGACGGACCAGCGCCATTTCCGCGATTTCATGTCCCGGGTAGCCACGCAACTTGCCGGATTCGCGACCAAATCGAGAATCGACATAATCAGCGAATCTTTCAGCCGCCTTGAGCAGTTTATCCTTGCCCGTACCTTGGTAATAAGCCACGGCACCTTCGACCAGATGTCCAAAACAATACAGTTCGTGATGGTCCTTGAGACAGGTGAAATGCCGATTCATGCCATTAAGGATGTAATAGGTATCCAGGTATCCGTTCTCCAGCTGGGCGGCACAAACGATGTCAATGGCCTCGTCAGCAATTCGTTCCAACTCTGAATCGGGATGATGGACGAGGCTGTAGCCTACGGCCTCAATCCACTTGGAGAAATCACTGTCCTGGAACAGGAAGCCGTAGAACTTGTCAGGCTCAGGATGCTGCGGGTCATTCGGAAGCGTCTCGAAGCCGCGGTAGGTATATCGTGGAGGCACAAAGGATTTACCTTGCTGCTTTTTGCTGGCATTTTGCGCAGCGGCAGCCTTGAAATTGTGCATGCAGTAGCTGGGCGCGGCACCCGGCACCTGATCATTCAGGGCCTTCCACTGATATGGAATCACCGCCGTCCGCACCAATTCCTGCTCGACACTCCAGAAAGAATCATGAACAACGACATCCTTGAGCGGAAGAGGATGGCTGTGCCGGTGAATATTCAATGAATCAGGCATCATGGCTCCTTTGCACTTCGATACGCATTGCATCATCGTTAGACGGCAATGACTGTTGGCTCCATGCTAGGGATACGCATCACGCATCAAGGTGGACAAATCGTCACCCCGGTGGACCGAATATAGCTTTGAATCACTGGTCCTCCGGCACGGCCTGGCCGGGGCAGGTGTGGAGGACGGCGAGCATGGCGTCCTTTTCGGCGGAGGTGACGGTGAGGTGGTATTTATCCTTGACGCCGATCTGGCGGGCCACGTAGTCGCAACGGTAGTCGCCGTTGGTGGGCAGCCAGTAGGCGGCGGAGGCGGAGCCCTTCTCCTGATTGGCGGGGCCGTCCACGGCGAGCAGGTTGTACTGGTCGTTGCCGAACTGGCGGCGCTCCGCGGTGCTCCAATCGCGCGCGCCGGACTGCCAGGCGTTTTCAAGCGCCACCACATGGTCGATCTGGACCTTGGCGCTGGTGGTGCGGCCGCGCACGAAGTGGATGGTCTTGCCGGTGTACGGGTCATCGAGGGTGCCGGAGGCGACCTCGCACGAGCCGGCGTACTTGTACTGCACGTCGGTCAGGTCACGGGCGAGCACATCCTCGCGGGCGTCGCATCCGTTGCCGTCCGTATCCTCCTCGCGGAAGCCGAAGGAGTCACGGTCGTAGCCGGATGCGTCCTGGTTGTCGTCCACGATGAGACGGTTCAGGGTGTCGGCGGCCGAACCGGTGGCCGTGTAGCCGCCGGTGATCTTGGCCGCATCGGAACTGACCTGCGGCAACATCAGGCCGACGGTCACGCCGATCACGGCGGCGAGCACCAGCAGGATCAGCACGCGCTCCAACGGATTGGATGCGTTGAAACCGCAGCGGAAATGGGCATTACGACGTCGTGCCATCAATCACCACCATCGAAAACAGTTGTCGAGCCTCGTGGGACTACCCTTCAGTCGCCTTCGGCGCCAGCTCGTTCGTAATTAAGGACAGGCTGCGCCTGAGCTTCCTTGGTTCGCCTATCGGCTCACACATGGTCTACAAACAGTCCACTGGACTGTTTGCTTCACAACCATGTCCTTCAAGGGGAGCCAAGAAAAGGGCATCAATCAGGCGTAGGTGAAGGTGGCGGGGTCGTGGCCGGCGCGGGTCGGACCGTCGAGCGCGTCGATGGCGGCGTGCTCCTCGGCGGTCAGGGCGAAGCCGAACAGGTCCAGGTTCTCCTTCTGACGCTCGGCATGCACGGACTTGGGGATGATGATCGTGCCGTTCTCGATATGCCAGCGCAGAATCGCCTGGGCCGGGCTGACGCCATGGGCCTCGGCGATGCGGGCGATGGTGCCGTCGCCGGCGTTGAGGTCAGCGCCGCGGGCCATCGGCGAGTACGCCTCGACCGCGATGCCGTGCTCCTTGCAGAAATCCACCACTTCGCGCTGCTGCCAGGTGGGGTGCAGCTCGATCTGGTTGACGGCCGGCCAGGAGCCGGTCTCCTCATGCAGTCGCTTCAGGTCGGCGGGCATGAAGTTGCACACGCCGAGCGTGCGGGCGAATCCTTCGTTGCGCAGCTTGATGAACGCCTTCCAGGTCTCGCTGCTGCGCCAGTCGAACGGGGTGGGCCAGTGGATCATGTACATGTCCACGTAGTCGAGCTGGAGCTTGGTCAGGGAGTCCTCGAAGGCGCGCAGGGCGGAGTCGTAGCCCTGCTGGGAGTCGCGCAGTTTGGTGGTGACCCACAGGGTCTCGCGCTTGGCTCCCTTGTTGTAGCCGGTGGCGGCGAGCGCACGACCCACGCCGGCCTCGTTGTTGTATCCGGCGGCGCCGTCGATGTGACGGTAGCCGGCCTCCAGCGCGGATTCGACGACCGGCTCGACACCCTCGTCGTCGATGCGCAGCACGCCCAGACCGACCTGCGGGATGGAATGGCCGTCCTTCAGAGCGATGTCCGGCACGTTGGCGGGGTTGATGTGACCGTTGGTCATGATGCGATGCTCCTTCGTTGCTTCAACTACAGGTCACTGTACACGGTTAGCGCGTGACTCTTCACCATGATTGGCATTCCGAGAGACTACCCCTCAGTCGACTCCGTCGACAGCTCCCCTGACAAGGGGAGCCAAGAATAGGGGCCATGCACGTCTTAACCATCGGTCAGCGCGTGGAGGCGCGGGCGATGACCCGCGATTGGGTGGTGAGCAGTTCAGGGCTGGTGATGTCGCCGCGGATACGGCCGAGAATGCGTTCGACGGCGGTGGGTGCGGTCCAGTCAAGCCGCGAATCCATCGTGGTGAGCGGAATCTGGAGGTAGGGGGCCTCCTCGATGTTGTCGAAGCCGATCACCTGCACCTGTTCGGGCACCGCGTGCCCCGAGATGCGCAGCGCGGTGAGCGCGCCGATGGCCAGCTGGTCGTTCAGCGCCACCACGCCGTCGAACGGCACGCCCGAATCGATGAGCTGCTGGGTCACACGGGCGCCCGCACCGATCGTCCAGTCCTGTTCGGTGGCGCCGATGAGCCGCGGATCGATGGCGAGACCACGGCGATGCGTCTCCTCGATGACGCCGCGAAGACGCAGTGGCGCGTTGCCTTCGACCGCCTTCAGCAGGCTCACCTCATCGTAGGCTCCGCGCGCGCCCACCACGGCGAGATGCGAGGAGCCATGGTCGTACAGGTATCCGGCGGCCGTGGCGGCGGCGGCCACATCGTCCGGCGTCACATGGTCGGCCACGCCCCATGTGGTGCGGGCACCGACCACCACCAGCGGAAAATCGACGTCCAGATCCTCGCGGGTGATGTTCTCCACCTCGCTCATCGACAGGATCATGCCGTCGGATACGGTGGAGTTGAACTTCTGCAGCAGGTCGCGCGCGCCTTTGGCCGACCCTTCCGCGTACGTGGTCACGTATACCGAATACCCGTGCTGGCGGGCGGCGTCGATGATGCGGTTGGCGAGCTCGGCGAGGTACGGCGGCGTGAGCGAGGGCACGGCGAGCGTGATGAATCCGGTGTGGTTGCGGTTGAGGTTGCGGGCTGCCACGTTGACCTGGTAGCCGAGTTCCCTGATCACTTGCTCCACTTTGGCGCGGGTCTCCTCGCTCATGCGGCCGGAGTCGTTGATCACGTTCGAGGCGGTTTTCAGCGAGACGCCCGCGGCTTGCGCCACATCACGCAGCGTGACGCGCTTCTTGGTGTCCGACTTCATCCTGCTCACGCGAGGCCCTCCATACGATACGAGGCAGTTGGCGGGCTCCGTCGAGACGATATCGGTATGAATCCCAACGGACCGCCCCTCGGTCGTCTTTCGCCGCCGGCTCTCGACAGGGGAGCCAGGATGGGGTCGTCGATATCGGTGCAGCGGAGCCTTCCGGTAACGTCGCTATTCTACCTGCCTCATGACGAGCACGGCGTTCCGCGCCAGCGTATATCCGCCCGCTTCCGGGCCGCGCTCACACCGGTGGGCGAGCACCGGCTCCCCGGCAACGTCCTTCAGTTCGACCGGCTGCGTGGTGCGGTTGAGGTAGAAGTCGAATCGGACGGTACCATCCGTGGAACGGCGGACGGTGTGCAGGACGCGAGGGTCGGATGCCTGTGCCATGCCGTTGTCCGGTTCATCGTCCGGTTTGCCGCCAAGCGCAGGCAGCAGACCGACGAGTGTCGCGATGTCGTGACGGTCGAGATCGCAGCCGATGTAGACGGCGGTGCCGGTGCCGTACGGATGGCTGGTGATGGCGGGGGTACCGTCGAGTTCCCAGTCCTCGGCTTCGGGGCCTTGGTAGGTGGCGATGACGTGGGTGTCCGGGGCGAGGGAGGTCACGTCGTTCTGCCATAGGCGGGTGGTCAGTCCGTTGGACAGGCGGATTTCGGCTGGTTCGCCCTCGGCTTCGGGGCCGAGGATGTTGAATTCCTCGCTTCGGATGCCGAGCATCTCACGCAGGAGCCCGTCACCGGCACCGGGGTAGCCGCCGAGGCCGATGTGGAAACGTTCGTCGATCAGTCCGGTGGCGTAGCCGATGACGACGGTGCCGCCACGCTTCGCGAAGTCGGCGATGCGACGGGCGTCCTGGTCGGACAGGGCGATCACGGTGGGCAGGACGATGGTGCGGTAGCCGGACCAGTCGTAGGCGAGCGGCACCACGTCGGCGCGGCGGCCGACGTCCAGAAGCCCCCGGTACCAGTCGCGCACGTCGTGCCAGTGGTTGAGCTTCATGCTGGGCAGGGTCTCGGAACGGGTGGCCCATTCGGATTCGGCGCTGAACAGGATGGCCGTGTCCGCACGCTCGAGTTCAGTGCCCTGCAGACCGGCCTCGGACAGGGTCTCGAGTATGCCGCCGAGCTCGCATACGCCGCGGAATACCTTGGAATCTTCGCCGGCGTGGGGCACCATCGCGGAATGGAACGCCTCCGCGCCGGACGCGGACTGCCGCCATTGGAAGAAGTTGATGGCGTCGGCGCCCATGGCCACATGGGCCAGGGAGTCGCGTACGAGTTCGCCGTGGCGTTTGCGGGTGTTGAGCGGCTTCCACTGGACCGCGGACGTGGAGTGCTCCATCACGTACCACGGCTTGCCGAGGGCCAGCGAATCCATGAGCGCGTCCGAGCAGGCGAGCTCGTCCAGGTGGGATTCGCCCTCGTGGAAGTAGTGGTCGTTGGACACGAAGTCGACCTCGTTCGCCCACTGGGCGTAGTCCATGGTGCATTGGTCGGTGGAGACCATGAAGTTCGTGGTGAACGGTTTGCCGGGGCAGATCTCCTCGATGGCGTCGCGTTCGGCCTTGTAGAAGTCGAGGAGCATGTCGTTGCCGAAACGCTCGTAGTCGAGCTGCTGGGCGGGGTTGACCATCGCGTCGCCGCCCATGTGGCGCGGCAGTTGGACCTCGCCGAAGTCGTTGACGTGCTGGGACCAGAACGCGGTGCCCCAGGCCTCGTTGAGCGCCTCGATGGTGCCGTACTTGGCCTCGCACCACGCGCGGAACGCGGCGAGGGCGTTGTCCGAGTAGTCGTACCGGTTGTTCCAGCCGTATTCGTTACCCATGTGCCATGCGGTGACGGTCGGGTTGTCCTTGTAGTGCTCGGCGAGCTTGCGGCACAGGCGCAGTGCATATTCCCTGAACACCGGGCTCGTGGGCTGCCAGGACTGACGGGAGCCCGCATTGACGGTGTGTCCGTACCGGTCGACGGGCAGGACCTCGGGGTGCTTGGCGTACAGCCAGATCGGCGCGGAGGCCGTGGCCGAGGCCAGGTCCACGGCGATGCCGGCGGCGCCGAGCTTGCCGATCACCATGTCCAGCCAGTCGAACGTGAACTCGCCTTCGCGCGGTTCGATACGGTCCCAGCTGAAGATGGCCAGGGCGACCGTGTTGACGTGCGCCTGTCGCATGAGACGGATGTCTTCGTCGATGACCTCGTCCGGCCACTGGTCCGGGTTGTAGTCGCCGCCGAAGGCGATGCCTCGACCGGTCGGGGTCAGCAACGCCGGCCACTTGAACGATCTGCGTTCGGTCATGGGAATCACACGTCCTTTTGTTGTGTGTGTGGGGGGGGATTGGAGTGGGATTGAGTGGTCTTGGAATCGGCCTTTGGCCGATGCAGTGTGGCCCGCAGGGCCCTGCGCCCTGCTCCGGCTTCTCTCCCCCACCCGCTTCGCGGGAGCCCCCTCGTCAGAGGGGGCCAAGACCCTACACGTATAGGGTTCTTGCCTCCCTCTGACGAGGGAGGTGGCATCGGCGAAGCCGATGACGGAAGGAGAGAAGCGGAGCAGGCGAAGCCTGCGGGAAACACAGCATCAGCCGCAAGGCCGATTCCATTACTCCTTGACCGCGCCGGCGGCGAGGCCGGACTGCCAGTACTTCTGCAGGCACAGGAACGCGATCACCAGCGGGATGATCGTGATCAACGAACCCGTGATCACCAGATTCTGAATCGCCTGACCACCAGCGGTCGAAGCCTGGTCCTTCCACTGGTTCAAGCCGATCGTCAACGGATACCAATTGGAATCCTTCAACATGATCAACGGCAGGAAGTAGTTGTTCCACGTCGCCACAATCGTGAACAAGGCCGTCGTCACGATGCCAGGCGCCAGCAGCGGCAACGAGATCTGGAAGAAGGTGCGGAATTCGCCGGCGCCGTCCACGCGGGCGGCCTCCAGCAATTCGTCCGGCACGGCCTGGTCGCTGAAAATCCACATCAGGTACAGGCCGAACGTGGACACCAGCGAGGGGATGATCATGGCCCACGGGGTGTTGGTGAGGTTGAGCTTGGCGAACAGGAGGAACTGCGGCACGGCCAGCGCGATGCCCGGCACGGAAATCGCTCCGATGATCACGGCGAACACCAGCTTGCGGCCGGGGAAGCGGAACTTGGCGAGCGCGTAGCCGCCCATGATCGCCAGCAAAGTCGCACCGCCCGCGCCGACCAGCACGTAAAGGATGGTGTTGATGAACCAGCGTCCGAAGATGCCGTCCTGATAGGTGAACACCGTCACGATGTTGTCCCACAGGGCAAACGTCTTGCCGAAACCAAGACCGAACGTCGAAGTGAAGTCGGCCTGCGTCTTCGTGGCGTTGATCGCCAGGTACACGAACGGGAAGAGGCAGTAGACCGCGAAGATCGCGCAGATCACGGTCATGAGTGTCGAACGCCTTGGGTTGTTGACGTTCGCGAAGCCGGATTTCTCAGCGCGCTTGCGTTCGGCCTTCTCATCGGCGGCGATGCGCTTCTGACGTTCCTTCTCGGCCTTCCTGGCGGCCTTCTCCTGGGCCCTGAGTTCGGCTTCGGTCATGCGGCCGGAGGCCATGGTCGCGCTACTCATCACGCATGCTCCTTAGTATCGGCATCAACGGGTTCGACGGTCATCACGGGCATTCGGCGCATCACTTCATCTGCTCCTTCATGCTCTTGAGCTGCACGGCGTAGGCTATGGCCATCGTGATCACGGCCATGGTGATGGCCAGGGCGGCCGCGTAGTTGGACTGGTTGCCGGTGAAGCTCAGGTTGTAGGCATACATGTTCGGCGTGTAGTACGTCGTGATCGCATTGCCCGGCACCATGTTCTGCAAAATGCTCGGTTCGTTGAACAGCTGGAAGCTGCCGATGATCGAGAAGATCACCGTGATGGCCAGCGAGCCGCGCAGTTCGGGCAGCTTGATCTTCTTGACGATCTGCCATTCGGAGGCGCCGTCGATGGAAGCCGCCTCATACAGCGAATGCGGGATCGTGGACAGCGACGAATAGAAGATCAGCATGTTGTAACCCGTGAACTCCCACGTGTTGATGTTGCCGATCGCGGCCAGCAGGACGCTCGGCTTCAGCACGTCGATGTTCGTGCCGAAGAAGTCGTTGAACGAGCCGACCAGGCCGTACTTCGCGCCGTACACGAAGCCCCAGATCATGGTCGAGACCACCGCGGGCACCGCGTAGGGCAGGAACGTGGAGATGCGGAAGAACTTGGTGCCGTGCAGCTTCATGGAGTCCAGGGCGAGCGCCATGGCGGCCGCGAGGAACAGCATGATCGGCACCTGCACCACCGTGAACAGGGCCACGCGGCCGACCGAGCTCCAGAACTGCTGGTCCACGAACAGGCGGGTGTAGTTCTCGAATCCGACGAACTTGGTGCCGCCGATCATCTGCTTCTTGAAGAACGAAATGTAGATGGCGTACACGATCGGGATGATGAACACGAACACGAACACCACCGCGAACGGCCACATGAACTTCCATCCACGCCAATCGGCCTTGTGCTTGTTGATACGGGCCTCGGGCGTGTGCAGGCCCGCCATCTCCGGGCTCACGCCTACTGTTTGCGACATTGTTTTTCCTTTTCCTTCAGCCTTCCGGGCATGAAAAGAGCGGGGATACTGGGGAGCATCCCCGCTCCTGTTGTTCAGCTCGCGCCGGCGTGAATCCTACTTGAGGGTGACGGTGTAGCCCTGCTGCTCGCCCTGCTCGGCGAGCTTCTTGCCGTAGTTCTCCAGCGCCTGTTCCAGGGTGATGTCGCCGGAGTAGGCCTTGGAGACCTCGTCGCCGTAGGCGGTCTGCGCGTACGGGTTGTACGGCAGGTACTGGAACTTCTCGGTCGGGCGCTGGGCCGCGGCGGAAAGCACCTCGTTCACGTTCTGGCCACCGAAGTAGTCGTTGGTCTTCTTGTTGGCCTCGGTGGTGGGGTCGGTGAAGGAGTCGGACTGCAGGATCTTCTTCAGGGACGGGAAGGTGCCGGTGTCGGCCATCGTCTGGGCGCCGTCACCGTGGGTCATGTACTCGATGAACTTGTAGGCCGCGGCCTGGTTCTTGGAGAGCTTGACGACCGCGAGCGCGGAGCCGCCGTCCTCGGCGGAGACCTCCTGGCCTTCCTCCCACTGCGGCAGCTGGGCCACACGCCAGTTGCCGGCCTGGTCCGGGGCGCCGGTCATGAGGTTGATCGGCATCCAGGCGCCGATGGTCAGGGATGCGATGGTGCCGTCGTTGAGCTCGCGGTTCCAGTCGTCGGACCAGTTCGGGGTCTTGGTGTCCACCAGGTCCTCATCGATGAGCTTCTGGACGAACTTGATGTAGCGCTGCATGCCCTCGTCCTTGGTCATGTTGATGGTGATCTTCTCGCCATCGACCTTCCACGGCTGGGCGCCGGCCTGCCAGACCTGCGCGGTGAACGGCTGGTAGTCGTTGGAGGTGCCTGCCAGGTTGGTGATGTAGGAACCGGTGGCGCGGATCTTCTTGGCGGCCTCGTAGTAGTCGTCCCAGGTCTTGATGGATTCGCCGTCGACGCCGGCCTTGTCGAACACGGCCTTGTTGTAGAAGAACATCTCCGGGCCGGAATCGATGGGCAGGGCGTACGGCTTGTTGTTGTACTGCAGCTTGTTCCACGGGCCGGCGGCGAAATCATCCGCAAGCTTGTCCGCACCGTACTCGCTCAGGTCCACGAGGCCGTCGGTGACGGCGAACTGGGTGACGGTCGGATCCTCCAGCATCACGACGTCCGGGGCGCCGTTGCCGGCGGCGATGGCGTTGGACAGGGCGGTGGAGGTCTTCTCGGCGGTACCGGTGTTGTTGAACTTCACGGTGATGCCGGGGTTGGCCTTCTCGAAGCCGGCGATGATGTCCTTCATGGAGTTGCCGGAATCCCAGCCCCAGAACACCAGCTCGGCCTTGTCGGCATCGCCCTTGTTGGCGCTGCTGTTGCCGTCCGAGCCGCTGCCGCAGGCCGCGATGCTGACGAGCGTGGCCACGGCTGCCGTCGCCGCGAGAACCTTCTTGACGTTGCGCATGATTGTCTCCTCCTGGGCTGGCCGGAGTACCTTCTCCGGCGATTGCACCCTGTTTCCTGATGCGTTTGGTGGTACAGCTGTGTACCAAACACATTTACGATGATACACCTGTGTATCATCCTGTCAATCAGGCGTGTCGCAAGCACGTCACCGGCACCGGCACCGGACCGGCCACACGTTGTGAACGCTCATAGCATTTTTGGAATCCTCTGGCCTCCCACTCCCCCGATGTCTATGATGGTCGGGTACCCCCTTGTTGCGGTTGAGAGGAAGAGAGCGCATGGCGGGCCTGTTTCAAGCTGCCAAAAAACAGCGGAATCCTTTGGGAACGACCATCCGGACCCAGGGATCGGGCAAATACACCTTCGGTCTGGCGTTGAGCGCCGGCCTCGCGGGCCTGTTGTACGGCTACGACACGGTGTCCATCTCCGGCGCCATCGAATTCCTGCGTTTCCGCTACGGGCTCAGCACCCTGATGGAAGGACTCGTGATCTCCTCCATCATGGTGGGCGCCGTCATCGGCGCGGCGACCGCCGGCTTCCTGTCCGACCGGTTCGGCAGGCGGCGGATCCTCATCATCGGCGGCGCGTTCTTCTTCGTCGCGGCCATCTGGAGCGCGCTGACCTTCGGGCCCATCGACCTCATCGTGGCCCGCGTGGTCGGCGGCTACGGCATCGGCCTGACCTCGGCGCTGGCCGTCACCTACATCACCGAATCGGCCCCCACGAACATCCGCGGGCTGCTGTCCTTCTCCTACCAGCTGCTCGCGGTGTGCGGCATCTTCCTGACCAACGTCATCAACTACATCATCGCCTCCTACGGGTCGAGCGGCTGGGACATCAGCACCGGCTGGCGCTGGATGCTGGGATTAGGCGCGATTCCGGCCGCCGCGTTCCTGCTGGCGATGACCCGCGCCCCCGAAAGCCCGCGCTTCCTTATCCAGGTCGGCAAGACCGACGAGGGTTTCGCGGTGCTTGAGCACATCCTCGGCACCGAACGCGCACGCCTGCGCACCGACGACATCCGTGCCTCCGTGAAGCTGGAGAACGAAATGTCCAGCGAATTCCACGACCTGTTCCGCCCGGGCCTGCGGCGCGCGCTGGCCATCGGCATCTTCCTGGCGGTGTTCAACCAGTTCGTCGGCATGAGCGCCATCTCCTACTACGGCCCGGTCATGTTCGCCAAGCTCGGCTTCGGCGGCGACACCGAATTCCTCACGGCCGCAAGCGTGGGCGGCGTGGAGCTGGTGGCCACCGTGGTGGGCATGTATCTCATCGACACCTTCGGCCGCAAGCGGCTCATGGAGGTGGGCACCGGCATGATGTGCGTGTTCGCGCTGTGCATCTCCGTCGCCTACATGCTGGACAGTTCGTTGCTCGCGCTTGTGTTCGTGATGGCGTTCACTGTCTCGTTCGCCTTCTCGATGGGTCCGATCCCGTGGATCGTCATTCCCGAACTGTTCCCCACGTATCTGCGCGGCCGCGCGACCGGCCTGTGCGTGATGTGCCTGCTGTTCGCCAACTGGATCATCGCGCAGTTCACGCCGCTCATGATCGACGGACTTGGCGGCGGCACGTCGTTCGCGCTGTTCGGCGTCCTGAACCTGATCTGTCTGCTCGGCATCATCACGCTGGTGCCGGAGACGATGGGCCGCACGTTGGAGGAGATCGAGCATCTGTGGCAGCCGAAGACCAAGCTGGCGGCCGCGAAGTACACGCTGAGCTCGGCCGACGCGAACATCCGTCACGCCGAGGCCACGCTGCGCCGTGTGGAGAACGAGCGGCAGCAGGCGCTGGGCATCATGGCCGCGGCCCAGCGTGCGCGCGTCGAGGCGCAGCAGCAGGTCTTCGATCTCGAAGCGGCCGAGAAGGCCGAAAAGGAGCTTCTGGCCGCCGAAAAGGCCGCGAGGAAGGCGGCCGAGGAGGCCCGCAAGGTTGCGATGCGGCAGTCGTCCGGGGCTGGCGTGAGTGCCGAGGCAGGTGCGGCCGGCGATTCCGGTGCCGATGCACCTGACACCGGTGCCCACACCGGTCGCGACGCCGAATCCGGCCAGTCCACGCAACATGATTCCGGGCTGCTGAGGGCGCTCAATTCCGTGGTCATCACGGATGAGGTCACCAGGGCCGTGCAGGAGGCGTCCGAGCGCATCGCGCAGGCGATCGCGCAGGCGACGGCCGCCGCGCAGCACGATTCGCAGACCGCCGGGGCCGCGGAAGCCGACGGCACCGGGGAATACGGCAGCGCACCTCATGAGGCTCACACGCCGATGCTGGACGAAGCCGCCGCCGAGGCCGCCGCACGGGCCGCCGTGGACGCCCTGGTCGATTCGCTGCCCACCGACCTGTCCGAACTGGTCGGACGTCGTTCCGCAAGCGCGAACCGTACCGACGAAAGCCGGCCGAAGGGCTTGAAGCCGGCGTCGATATCGTCGGTGGAGCGCTTCCATGATGCCGATACGGCCCGCGGTGTGCTGCTGCCCGCCGCGCACGAGGAGCCCTTTGACGAACGCACCTACCACGAGGCGGAGGACGCCCGTGAAGCCCGTGCCATCGATGAGGCCCTGGACTCGCTGGACGCCCTTATCAAGGCCTGAATCTCACAGGCCCAGCACGTCGTCAGCGATGCGCATGGCGGATTCGCGGTGGGAGACCAGCACCACGGCGGTGCCGTGTTCGTCGGCGACCCCGCGGATGGAACGCAGGATGATCGCCTCGTTGAGGGCGTCAAGGCGGCTGGTCGGCTCGTCGAAGAGGATAAGATCGGCCCGGCGCAGGAACACGCGGGCGAGTCCGATGCGCTGGCGTTCGCCTTCCGAAAGGCGATCGCCGAGCTCCCCCACCTGCGTGGCGAGGCCGTCCGGCAGCGAATCGATGAGGTCGAGCACCGAGGCTTTGGCCAACGCATCGCGCAGTCGCGCGTCAAGGGCGTCGGACGGGCTTGATTCGATGTCCGATTCAGGCAGAGCGATGAGCAGGTTGTCGCGGATCGTGCCGTCGAACAGGTGGGTTTCCTGACTCATCATCGCCTGGACGCTGCGGCGATGATGCGCGTCGATTGCGGGCAGCGGCGTGCCGGACATCGTGACCCGGCCGGACTGCGGATCCCAGTAGCGCATGAGGAGCTTGAGCATCGTGGACTTGCCGCGGCCGGACGGCCCCTGCACGCCGAGGATGCCGTGGCGCGGGATGTCGATGCTGAAGTCGATGAGAATCGGCGAGGTGGCGGTGCCGGAGGCGGCAGGATAGGCGAATGTCACATGGTCGAGGCGCATGCCATCGTATTCAGGGGTGGCGGTGCCGGTTTCGGTGACGGCCGGGGCCTCGTCCATGATGCCGAACAGTCGGCGGGCGGCGGCGAACGTTTGCGCGAGGTTCGCAGGCAACGCGCTCAGGGCGAGCGTGGGGCCAAACGAGCTGACGAGCAGCACGAACGCGGTGACCAACACGGGGATGTCAAGCGGCTGCTCGGCGGCGAAGCGGATCACGAGCGCCGTGGCGATGCCGATCAGCAGGAACACGAGCAGACCGCCGATGCCGGCGAACCGGCCGTTGACGCTGCTGAGCTTCGCGTGGTCGCGCCACAGGGCCCGCGTGCGGTCCTCGATGGCCCGGGCGCGCTCCTCGCCGCGGCCGAAGCGGATGATCTCGTCCAGGCCGCGCATGTCGTCCAGCATCACGTCGTCCAGTTTGCCGGCGGCGCCACGGATGGCCGGGCCGAGGTTGTGCACGCCGGTGGCGAAGAACTTCGGTACGATCACGCCGATAATCAGATGGGCGGCGATGAGCATGAGCGCCATCCGCGGGTCGAGCGTGACGATGGCGAGCGCGTAGACGACGGTGGTGGTCACGGCGATGGCCACCGGGCTGATGGTGTGCGCGAAGAAGATCTCCAGCAGCTCCACGTCCGTGGTAAGCATGGCGATGAGGTCGCCCTTGCCCTTGCCGGCGAGCTTGGCGGGGGCGAGTCTGCGCAGCGAGGCGAAGGCCTTGGAGCGGAAGAGCGCGAGCAGGTGGAAGGCCACGTTGTGGTTGAGGTACTGCTCCACGTAGCGCGTGACGCCGCGCAGCAGCGCGCACACGATCATGCCGGCGACCGCCGGACCCGCGCCCATGCCCCATACCGGGTGGCCGGCGAGCGCGAAGCCCGCCACGATGCCGAAGACCGGCAGGAACGTGGCTGCGAGATGGCCGATGGAGCCGGATACGGAGGCCGCGACCATGAGTCGCGCGAGCGGGCCGGCTTCCTTGAGCAGTCGACCGACGACCTGCCAGGTGGTGAGCGGTGGTGCGGGTGCGGTCTCCTCGGGTTTCCGGCCGTCCGTCGGTTTGCCGTGCGCGGTCGGAGTACCGGCGTGCGGAATCGCGTCATTCGCGACTCCGGTCGGCTCGCCGGCGGCCCGTCCGGCGGCCCGTCCGTCGAATCGTTCGATGTCGGCCTGGGTGGTGAACAGCTCGGCGTACCGTCCGCCCGCGGCCATGAGTTCGGCGTGCGGGCCGGTTTCGATGGAGCGACCGTGTTCGAGGACCACCACCTGGTCGGCGTGCTCGGCGTTGGCCATGCGGTGCGTGATCATGATGACCGTCTTGCCATGGACCGCCGCGAGTTCGCGGATCGTGTCGAGGATCATCGCCTCGGATTCCACGTCCACGCTGCTGGTGGCCTCGTCGAAGACGAACACCGGGGAGTCGTGCAGAAGCGCGCGGGCGATGGCGATGCGCTGGCGCTGGCCGCCGGACAGGTTCGCGGCGTCCGGTTCGATGGTCGTGTCGAGGCCGGCCGGCTGCGAGCGTACGAAGTCGGCGATGCGTGCCTGTTCGAGGGCGGCCCACAGTCGGTCGTCCAGTCGGTTGCTTATTCGGGCATTCAGTCGGTCGTCCGTGGGCCGGGAAGCCGGGTCGGTCGCGTTGACGGAGTCGGCCGAACCGGCCGATTCAGTCGAATCCGTCGAACCGGCGCTGCCAACGTTCGCGGCGTCCACGGCACCGGCGGGACCGTTCCCCTCCCCGACCGGCAACGCCATCATCAGGTTCTCGCGCAACGTCCCGGCGAACAGGTGGCTGCATGCGCCGATCAGCGTGACCGCGCCGGCCAACGCCTCGCCGGACAGATCGGACACTTCCGTACCGTCCAACGTGAGCGCCCCGCGGTATCCGATGAGCGAGCCGGCCAGCAGCGCGGCGGCCGTGGATTTGCCGGAGCCGGAGACGCCCACGATGGCGGTGAACCGGCCCGGGCGCGCGGTGAAGGTCACGTCGGAGAGGGCTTCGGTGCCGTCGTCGTAGGAGAAGCCCACCTTGTCGAACCGGACTTCGGGAGCTTTATCCCCGACAGGCAGCGCGGCCACGCCATGGGCGGGTTCGGGCGCGTCCAGCAGCGCGAAGATGCGCTTGGTGGAGGTCATGCCGTTCATGGCCACGTGGAAGAACGAGCCGAGCTGTCGCATCGGGATGAAGAACTCGGCGGACAGCAGGATGATGAACAGCAGTCCGGCCAGAGTGAGCGGGAAGCCTACGCCGAACGGCATCAGGTATTGCAGACCGTAGGCGAGGTAGGAGAACGGGTGCGGCAGGTGGTCGGCCAGCACCGCAAGGGACCAGCCGTCCGCGAAAACAGGCGCGTGGGCGAAACGCCACAGAGCCACGCCGATGCCGGCAGCGGCGCCGCCGTACGCCACCACGTCCATGGCCGTGAGCGAGCGCAGCTGGATCTGCAGCACGCGCATGGTCATGACGCGGAAACCCTCGGCCTTCTCGTCCATTTCGGCGGCGGCACGGTCGTCCACGTCGAAGTTCTTCAGCGTTTCAAGACCCTGCAGGTTGTCCAGGAAAGCGGCACCCATGTCCGTGTACCGACCCCAGTACTTCTTGAAGGCGCGGGCGGCGGTCATGGAGACCATGCCGGTGACGATGATGATGAGCGGCGCGCACAGCAGCATGGTGAGCGCCGAGGGCATGTCGATGGGAGCGATGACCGCGAACAGCGTGACGGGTGCGAGGATGGCGTAGAAGAGCTGCGGAAGGAACAGTTCGAAGAAGCTTTGGATCTGCTCGACGCCTTCGCCGGCGGATTGGATGACGTCCGCGGTGGTCACACGCGATTTGTAGGACGGGCCGAGGGCCAGCATCTTGCGGTAGAGCTTGGAGCGCAGGGCGAGCTTGACCCGTTCGGCGGCTTCGGTGCCGAGTCTGGTGGCGTGGGTGGTGGCGAGGTAGCGTACGGCCGCGCACACCAGCGCGAGCAGGACGTAGATCATGAGGTCGCCGGCCATCGGCAGCACGCCGGGCCCGGAGACGTCGGCGAGCGGCGTGGGACAGATCACGTCCGGCGAGGTGTCGTCGCAGTGGGAGATGTCCGGGGCCGCGGCGGCCAGCAGCCCCTGCAGCAGCATGACCAGCGAGAGCATGAAGCCGATGTTGGCCAGCAGACTCACCCACATCAGCGCCACTTTGCCGGCCACCAGACGGCCGAGTCCCGGCGTGATAGCGAACAGTCGTTTATCGAACATGCCTGTCGTTTCCCCTTCCTGACGAGACTCTTTGACGAGACTTTGCGTACAACGCAGACCAACCGTCCTTTTCCTCGGTTCCCTGTCAGGGGAGCTGTCGGCGAATGCCGACCGAGGGGCAGTCCTGCGAATCATTCATCACTTGGTCAAACACACAGCTTCACGTAACGATGACCGCTTGCCACCGTAGCGGAAACGACGGGCACACGCCAGAGACGGTTTGGGGCCGGGCCACCCAGACGGGAGGCTCCGGCCCCAAACGAATGCAATCAGCCAATGATCGATCGCCCGATTGCGGCTGCGTGCGACTAACGACTAGCGGCTAGCGGCGCTTCTGCGCGGCGACAAGCGCCTCCGCGGCGGCCTTGGTGGCGATCGCGCGTTCCTTGGCGCGGCGTGCGCGGGCCAGCTCGGCTTCGGCGGCCTTGATGTCCGCCTCGGCCTGCTTGAGGTCGGCGGTGGCGCGCACCACTTCAAGCTGCGCGTTGGACTGCTGCTCGTCCTTCGGCTTCCACAGCTCGGCGATCTCCTCCAGGGTCTTGTCCTTGGTCTCCGGCACGAAGGTGATCACGCCGAGGAAGCAGATGAGGTTGGTGCAGGCGAACACCAGGAAGGTGCCCATGCCGCCGATGCCGCTGATGAGCATCGGGGTGAACTGGCCGATGGCCCAGTTGGTGGCCCACAGGAACACGGTGCAGATACCGGTGGCGCGGCCACGCAGGTAGGTGGGGAACAGCTCCGGGATCATGATCCACGGGATCGGGCCCATGGAGAAGGCAAAGCAGGAGGTGAAGCACATCACGAAGATGAGCATGAGCAGCTGGTAGTTGTTCGCGTAGGAGAAGGAGATGCCGAGCGCGAACAGCACCATGAGGCCGGAACCCACGGCCATGAGCTTCTTACGGCCGGCCGTATCGATGAGGTACATGCCCACCACGGTGAACACGAGCTCGATGCCGCCCACCAGGGAGGAGGCCAGGAACTCGGTGTTGCCGCCGAAGCCCATGTGGCTGAACATGACCGGGCCGTAGTAGGAGATGGCGTTCATGCCGATGGCCTGGTTGAAGATGGCCAGGAAGATGCCGATGAGCAGGGCCTTGCGCAGGCCGGGCTTGAACAGGTCGGAGAACTGGGCGTTGGCTTCCTGCTCGGCCTTGATCTGGAGCTGGATCTCCTCCACGTCGCGGCGGGCCTTGTCCGAGCCGTTGATGCGTTCGAGGACCTTGTAGCCTTCCTCCACGCGGCCGGCCTGGACCAGGAATCGCGGCGATTCCGGGGAGAACCACAGCGCGGCCACGAAGATGGCGGCCGGGATGGCGCCGATGCCGAGCATCCAACGCCAGCCGAAGTCGATGCCCCATTCGTGGGAGCCGGAGGAGGCGATGAAGTAGTTGATGACGTTGGTCAGGAAGATGCCGGAGATGGTCAGCAGCTGGTAGGCGCTGGTCAGGGCGCCGCGGATGTTGGTCGGGGCGGACTCGGTGATGTAGGTCACGGCGAGCGCGGCGGCCAGGCCGATGCCGATGCCGCCGATCACACGGGCCAGGATCAGCGTGAACGGGCTGAACGTGAAGGCGCTCCACAGGGCGGCCACGAAGAAGAACGCGCCACCGAACATGAGAATCTTGCGGCGGCCGTACTTGTCGGACAGGAAGCCGGAGAAGCCGGCGCCGATCACGCCGCCGATCATGATGGAGCTGATGACCAGGCCCTGCAGCGCCGGGCTCAGCGCGTACTTGGACTGCAGGAAGTCGATGGCGCCGGAGATGGACACGGTGTCGTATCCGTAGAGCAGACCGGCCAGGCCGGCGCTCAGCGCCAGGCCCACGATGTAGCGGCCGGAACCGCGGCGCTGGTGCTCGTCCTCTTCCTCGACCGTCTTGATGGGTTCGCTTGTCGATGTCGCTTGACTCACTGCAGTGACCTCGTGTTTCTCTGATTGCCTTTGGTTCTTCTTCTCTGTGGCGCGGCGTGACGTTGCGTCGCCGACGATGCCCGCAAGGGGTGCAACGCTTGGTCATATTCGGCCGATTCGACCGGTCCGGTTGGTCGGTCGGGCCGGCCCGTCGACCTGCTCCGATTGACTTGTTAGCGTTAACACGATTCTTGCCGAAAGGATATGCTACCCCTTGTCGGACGGTGTAATGACCAAAAATGAACTTAAACGGCAAATCGTTGCCAAACCGTTATCGTTCGGGGTTATCGCGCGGGGTGCCGCTCGGGGTTATCGCTCGGGGCACCGTTCGGAATCATCATTAGGGGGCACCCCTCCCCTATCACCCCGCCATCGCGCGCGATCCGCATATTCCATCCATCGCCCTCACCCATCGATCCCACCCATCACCCCCATCGCTTCCGTCCGCCGCCCTTGTAGGCAACCGACAAAACGCACGCCCCAACTTCTCCGGTACGCACAACGCGCGGCCACCTACGCGCGCGTAACCTCGTGGACAGAATGGCCGAAATCGTCAACAGCCATCCCCGAAAGACTTACGACAGACACGACCCGCGCACCCTAAGGAACCCGCATATCCATGCTCACCGAATACACCACCCCCGGCGAATCCATCACCCTCAACGACAACCAGACCATCTACTCACTGCTGACGGACCGACTCGCCCGCACCGGCGCGGACACGGTCATCGCAGCCAGGAAACTCGGCCCCGGACGCTGGCAGAACGTCACCACCGGCGAGTTCAACGACCTGGTGACCCGCACGGCCAAGGGCCTGATCGCACTGGGCATCGCCAAAGGCGACGCGGTGACTATCTTCTCCTCCACCCGCCTCGAATGGGGCATCCTCGACTTCGCGCTCGCGGCGGTGGGTGCGGTGAGCGTGCCGATCTACGACACGGACTCCGCCGCCCAGGCCCGCAACATCATGAACGACTCCCAGGTCAAGCTCGCCATCGCGGACAACCGCGAGCGCTTCGACCGTCTCGATTCGGTCAAGGACCACTGCCCGTCCCTCAAGCAGATCCTCATGATCGACGGCAATGCGCTGGGCGCGCTGGAGGGCTTCGGCGTGGCGGTCTCCGATGAGGAGCTGGCCGAGCGCGTAGCCACCGTGCACATCGACGACCTGGCCACCATCGTCTACACCTCCGGCTCCACCGGCACCCCGAAGGGCGTGGAACTGACCCACAAGAACTTCGTGTCCATCACCATCGCCGCCTCCGAGGCGCTGCACGAGATGATCCTGGACGACCACCCGCGTCTGCTGTTGTTCCTGCCGCTGGCCCACTGCTTCGCACGTTTCATCCAGTACGCCTCCATCGCCTCGGACGACGGCGTGGTGGGCTATCTGCCGGACACCAAGTCGCTGCTGCCGGACCTGCGTTCCTTCGAGCCGACCTACCTGCTGGGCGTGCCGCGCGTGTTCGAGAAGGTGTACAACGCCGCCTCGCACAAGGCCGGCGCCGGCTTCAAGGGCCGTCTGTTCCTGAAGGCCGCGGAGGCCGCGCGCGTCTGGAGCCGCAAGGAGCAGGACGGCGAGAAGCATACGTTTGCGGAGATCGCCGAACGCGCGAAGTACGAGACGCTCGTCTACCGCACGGTCCGCGGCGCCCTGGGCCCGCGCATCAAGTACGTGGCCTGCGGCGGCGCGCCGCTGTCCCTGGACCTCGCCCACTTCTACAACGGCATCGGCCTGCCGATGATCCAGGGCTACGGCATGACCGAGACCGCCGCCCCCTTCGCCGCCACGCGCGTGAGCGACAACGTGATCGGCACGGTGGGCCAGCCCGCTCCCGGCTCCTCGGTGCGCATCTCGGACGAGGGCGAGCTGCAGGTCAAGGGCCCGAACGTGTTCCGCGGCTACCACAACCTGCCGGAGAAGACCGCGGAGGCGTTCACCGCGGACGGCTGGCTGCACACGGGCGATCTGGCGGAGATCGACGACGAGGGCCGCATCACCATCACCGGCCGCATCAAGGACATCATCATCACGGCCGGCGGCAAGAACGTCTCCCCCATCCCGCTGGAGGAGGAGATCGCCAAGTGCCCGATCGTGGAGCACTGCGTGGTGGTGGGCGACCAGCGCCCGTTCATCGGCGCGCTGGTGACGCTCGACCCGGAGTCGCTGGCCGTCTGGCTGCCCGCGCACGGTCTGTCCATCGAGACGCCGGTGGATCGGCTGGCCACGAACGCCGCGGTGCGCGAGGAGATCCAGCAGTATGTGGACAAGGCGAACGCCACGGTCTCCCGCGCTGAATCCGTGCGCAAGTTCGCGGTGTTGGACACGCAGTTCACGCAGGAGAACAAGTGCCTGACGCCGTCCCTGAAGGTGGTGCGCCCGGCCGTGAACCGTGTCTTTGCGGACGTGATCGACAGCGAGATCTACAACGGCAAGCGGTGAGCGGCGGGGGCTGGTTGGCTGAGATTGGACCGTATTGCACGCCCGTAAGCGGGGCCACACGGTGAGCAGATGACCGTATTGCCCCGCTTATTCAGGCTGGACCGGGGCGAGACAGGCATTAACTCCCGATGTCGCCCCACTGATTCAAGCCAGACCGGGGCAAGGCAGCGTATTGCCACCCGTATTGCCCCGCTGAAAACCAGTGAACGGGGCGACGTGGCGCGTTAATACCCGTGTTGCCCCGCTTCCCACCGCTCAATGGGATATGACGGATAGGTAGCCACCGGAATGCCCCGCTGAACCGATGTCTGCGGGGCTGACAGGTCATCACCTGCCCGGAATACCCCGCTCACATTCATTCATCGCGTCGCAATGACGCATAGCTGCCCGGATTGTCCCGCTGAGGAATAGCCAGTGGGGCAATCCGGGCATATGACAGCCATTACGCCATTGTCAGCCGCCAAGCGTGTAGAGCACCTCGTCGTAGGCGGTGATGACGGTGAGGTCCTGTGCGGCATCCTTGGCGGAGTCATCGGAATCGCCGGAATCGCCGGACTTGGCGGAATCGCCGGCGCCGGTCTGCCCGATCTGGCCGGATTTGCCGGACTTGTCGGACTTGTCGGATTTGCCGGACTCGGCCTGTCCGGAACCCGCATCGGAGGACTGCTTGCCGGTGCCGGTGCCGGTGGCCGGAATCGACGGCTGATGCTTGAGCACATAGGTGGTGTTGGCATCATCGGCCCGCACGATGCCGCGCGAGAATCGCTTGTCCGAGACGACCACCTCGCCCTTGCGCCACCACCATTCGCGGATCTGACCTTTGCCGTCATGGTGGACGGTCACCGGGTCGAGGGTGCTCGGCTTCTCGGCCCAGTCGGCGCTGACGTTCGGGTCGTACCAGAGGACGCGCACCGAGACGCCGCTTGAGTCGTATGACGAGGAGCCGCCCTCGACGTCATCGGCCTGCTGCGTAGGCCCTGTGCCGCGCACCACGAGCTTCAGCACGGATTCACGCCCGGCCTTCACGTCATCGATGAACTGGTCGATGCGCTTCTGGTCCGGATTGAAATACCACGGGTACGACTCGCCGTCGGAGTACCCGTGCCAGCCGTCCACGGCCTCGCCGCCGTACACGTAGCCTTGTGATTCCAGTTGTGCCTCGGTAACGTTCGGGTCGAGGGCGACCAATTCGTCGACGATCTTCTGGGCGGTCATGCGCGTGGAACGCTGCCAGACGAACGCGCCGGTCACGATCACGGCGAATGCCAGGAACGCCGCCAGCAGCCACCACCAGAGGGGTCGCGCGGCGCGCGGGTCGGACGGATTGCCTGGATTGCCGCCCGAATGTTCCGGATCATACCCTGGATCGCGCTTCGGGCCACGGTCGCCATTGGGCACGGGCGTATGGTTGCGCAGTGCCTGCATTGCCTTGTTCATTGCGGGCCTCCTTGCTCGGGTGATGGTTGTTGACCGCTCAATCCATTCCGGGTGTCGGTCGACTCCGTTCAGCCAAGATCGACGCGGTCCTTGTCCTCGGTTCCTCTGTCAGGGAAACCAGCGGCAAAGCCGAGTCCTGCCGGGCCATGTCGGCCGAGTTGTAACGGAGTCTATCGGTTCCGTCCGGCACCAATCGGGTGGATTGATGATTCCAGACTATGACCCGACATCTCAAGAAGCATAGCCGCTGACATGCGCCGCATGACATGGGTTGCCGGACGGCATGGCGAGCGCCATAGACTATGGGTTATGGAACAGGGGAACGGTCACATCACCATCGCGCTGGTGGACAACGATGCGATGGCGTTGATGGCGTTGCGTTCGCTGCTGGCCCGTGAGGGGTTCGCGGTGCTGTGGACCGCACAGCTGGGGGCGGCCGCGATCCAGCGATGCATACGTGTGCAGGACCGGCCGGATGTGCTGCTGGTGGATATGGCGTTGACGGATATGACCGGCATCGACGTGTGCCGGGCCGTCCGCCGCTGGGCGCCGGAGCTGCCGATGTTTGGCATGACCGCATACGACCCGGCTGTATACCGGGATGCCGCGTGCGAGGCCGGCGCGACCGACGTCATCAGCAAGGACGCCATCGCGGCCATCACACGCATGATTCGTCGTCTCGCCGCCCAACGCGCCGTCGGCCTTTCCGCGGCCGGGCTACCGGTCGGCGTGCAGCCGGCAAGAACGCAATCACGGGGAACTTGTACCGCATCATATCTAGCGGATGGCCAACGCACCTCCGCCAGGCTTCCGGATAATGGTCATTCGCTCACCGCACCCACCGCGCAAACCGTCGGTGCGGAGCCCCAGATGAGTGTAGAGGCGGACAGTCAGCCGGCGCGATCGTTCGCATTGTCCGCACAGCAGGCGGCCATCATGCGGCGGTATGCGGACGGCCGTTCCACCGAGGAGATCGCAGCCGAGCTCGGCATCTCGAAGGGCACCATCTTCTCGCAGGTCGCCCGGGTGCGGGAGAAACTGCATGCGCGGGACCGCGACGAGGCGGTGGCGTTGTGCCGCCGATATCTGAGGATGTGAGTCATGGGAGTCGTTGATTCGGCCGGTACCTCAACCGGCATCACGAACGGCGGGAACATGGGCAAACGTTTGCTCTGGGATACACGCACCCGTCTGCTGCTGGCATGCGCGGCGATTCCGTCGGCGATCGAGACCGCGTACCTGTATATGGCAGGCGAGGCCAGCGATGTCACGTTGCTCTTCGCATTGCTCGCAATCGTATGCAGTCTACTTATGGCCTTGCTGCCAAGCGTCGGCGGTTGGGCGATCGTGGCGCTGTGGGCGGCCCGGTGCGTGGCGCCGCAGACCACGCCGTTTTCGATACTGTTCTGCCTGCTGGTGGCCATCACGGTCATGACCTACCTGCATGTCGGTATGGCGTTGGTCGCGGCGGTGGCGGCCGAAGCGGCCACGGCGTCGCGTATCTGGCTGTACCCATGGGATTCTTCGGTGTTCACCATCGTGTGCGCCACGGCCGCGTTCCTGATGGTGGCGCTCTGGCTTGGTTCGATGATGAGCTGGCGCGAACGGCAGGAAATCGAGGCACAGGAACGCGCGGAACTACTGCATACGTTGGCCGATCAGGAACTGGCGACGCAACTGCATCATTCGGTGGCCAACGACCTGGCCACGATTCTGCTGCTGGCCCGGCAATTGGAGTCGGATGCGGTACGAAGTCGGACTCACGGCGAAATGGATGTGCCGGAAGACATTGGCATGCCGAACAGCGGACGGTCGGCTCTCATGCATGACCCCGGCCAGGAACGCGCCAATCCAATCGGACGCATCGATGAGGCCGAGACCATCTCCCTCATCGAACGGACTGCAACCGAATCGCTGGCCAAGATACGCGCGCTGATCGCAGGATTGGACCATGCAGTCGGCGGCCCGGTGACCGACGACTCGCATACCGGGATCCGGCCCGCCCCCGAGCCTGATCCCGGAACAGGTTCCGAGGCAGCGCAGGATGTCATGTACAACGGGATCGCAGCCTCTGCGCCCGCCGTCAGTTCATCAGCGAAAAGGCCATCATGGACCCGACGTGCCGGCACAGCGTCATCGGCTGCCCCACCGGCACGCATCGACTCGCTTACGGCGGACGAATTGCGGGAGTTGGGCGAATCCGTCGATGCACGGCTGCATGCGAACGGGCTGGTCGGCGAGACCATCATCGGCGGTGCGGAATCCTCGGCGTGCACGGATGAGCGCAAGGCCGCCCTCTCCGATATCCTGCATGAGATCGTCGGCAACATGATGAAATACGCCGACCCGGATGCCGGCTATTGCATCGCGGTCACTCTCGGACCGGGATTGGCCACGGTGTCGGCATCGAATGGCATCGGCTCCAAGCGATGCGGACGAGCCGGACAGCCGCTGCCGGATGGTTCTCCAGATGCCGGTTCGGAAGACAACGTTGACGCTGCCGTACGTAATCCGTTGACATCGGTACTGACCGGCGGCACGGGAATCGCCCGATGCCGGCAGGCGGCGGAATCGGCGGGCGGCGAGTTCACCGCTTCCGTCGAGGACGGCACGTGGACCTGCCTGCTCAAACTGCCCCTGATCTGACGGTTACATCGGTCCGGTACAGTGGCGGCGTCGCTGCGAATCGACTGGCGGTCCGATGCGGGCCACCGGAATGGAGGTGCCATCATGACCGATAGACCAATGATCGCCGTGACACCGTTGATGGATTACGGGCGGGACAGCCTGTGGATGTTGCCCGGTTACATGGATGCGGTGCTGCGCGCGGGCGGCACACCGGTGATGTTGCCGCTGACCGACAACGCGGATGCGGTGGAGGAATGCGCCGAACGGTTCGATGCGTTCCTGTTTACGGGCGGGCCTGATGTGGGACCGGGTGTGGGGCCGGACGTGGGGCCGGATGTAGGGCCAGACGTGGGGCCGGATGGCACGAAGCCGGATGCGGATTCGATTACAGGCTCCGGTGCCACACTTCCCATGACAGCCGTCGCCGATTCGAAGACCGGTTCCCCAGCCGGTGGCTCCACCGCTGCGTCCGTCGTCGGCGCCACAGGTCGCAGCGAAGCGCTCAGTCCCGAACGAGACCGCATGGAATCGCTGTTGTTGCCGGCCGTGATGCAGCGGGACAGGCCGATTCTGGGCATTTGCCGCGGCATCCAGTTCATCAACAGATATCTGGGTGGCACGTTGTGGCAGGATCTGCCCAGCGAGCATCCCAGCACGGTCGAGCATCATATGAATCCGCCGTACGATGCGTTCGGGCATTTGGTTTCTCTGGTTCCCGGCACACCGTTGGCCGCGCTGTTCGCCGGGCGGTCGGAGATCGCGGTGAACAGCTATCATCATCAGGCCGTGCGGGAGCCGGCGGCGGGTCTCGAAGTGATGGCCACCGCGCCCGACGGTGTGATTGAGGCGCTGTGGAGGCCGGCGAGCCGGTTCCTGTGGGCCGTGCAATGGCATCCTGAATTCCTGTACCGCGTGGACGTCCGCTCACAGGCCATTTTCGACGTGTTTGTGGCCGCGGCCCGGGGAAAATAGGCCTCCGAATTCACATCAAAACGCTTGGGGCTGCGAATCGGCGCGGTTCAGCGACGTCAGAAAGCCTGTCCTTGGTCTGCTGACGTCATTGACGACGGTTTCAGCGACGGCGGAAAGCCAAGAACTGGCCCCACGCCGTCAATGAGAAGCTCGGCGACGGCGTCCAGCCATCAATTGGCCCGATGACATCATTCATGACGGTTTCGGCGACGGCAGAAAGCCAAGGACCGACCCCACGCCGTCAATGAGAGGCTCAGCGACGGCGTCCAGCCATCAATTGGCCCGATGACATCTGCAATCCGGGGTTCAACGACGTCAGAATGCCAGTCCTTGGCCCGATAACAACGGTCCGATGGCAACGGCAGGAGCCACTACCGGATCCAACCCTCTTCTCGCTGTAACGCGAAAGGGCCGCCCGGTTTCCCGGAACGGCCCTTGCATGGCAATCAACGGTCAGGCTCTGATCTTGATGGGACTACCCCTCAGTCGGCTTCGCCGCCAGCTCCCCTGACAAGGGGAGCCAAGAAAGTGGCAGAGACCTGAATTCAGTTTCACCATTCACCTATTGACGTGTGCGGTATCGGCGCGATGGAAGGTAAAGGCGCACGAAGACGCCGAACCTTCCACCGTGCCGATACCGCTCCGTCAATCAGTGCTGGAAGCAGTGATTTAGCGGATGCAGCTGCAAGGCGCACCGAGGGAAGGCGTACAAAGGTACGTCGACCGAGGAGCAACGCCGCAGATGCGTCCGATAAATCAGTGCTGGTTGTTGAGACGGTGGTACATCTCGGACAGCTCCAGCTCCTTCTCGAACTGGCGGGCGGTGGTGTTCTCGTCGATGACGGCGAGCTCAACACCGGCGATGCGGGCGAAGTCCTCCCAAGCCTCACGACCGACGGAGGTGGTCATGCAGGTGTGGTGGGAGCCGCCGGCGGTGATCCAGCACTGGACGGCGGTCTTCAGGGACGGCTGCGGCTTCCAAACGGCGCGGGCGCACGGCAGCTCCTTGAGGGAGCCCTGCGGCTCGACGACGTCCACGACGTCCATGAGCAAACGGAAGCGCTCGCGCTCGTCGGCCATGGAGACCACGACGGCGTCCTTCTTCGGGGCGCCGGAGAAGACCAGGCGCACCGGGTCGGCCTTGCCGCCGATGCCCAGCGGGTGGATCTCCAGCTTCGGCTTGGCGATGGTGCCGATGGCCGGGGAGACCTCGAGCATGTGGGAGCCCATGTCGAGCTCGTTGCCCTCGGTGAAGTTGTAGGAATAGTCCTCCATCAGAGAGGCGCCACCGGGCAGGCCGTAGCCCATCACGGCGCCGATGCGCACCAGGACGGCGGTCTTCCAGTCACCCTCGGCGGAGAAGCCCCAGCCGTACTCGGACGGGAAGCGCTGCGGGCCGACGCCCGGCAGCTGCGGCAGGGCACCGAGGTCCTCGAAGTTGTCGACGCCGGCGGTGCAGCCGTTGGCGCGCATCATGTTGACCATCGCGGCCTCTTCCTTGGCGGCGATGAACAGGGAGTCGTACTTGGCGTCCAGCAGGGCCGGGTCGACGTCGTACTTGGCCTTGTAGTCCTCGATGATCTCCTTGACCTGGTCGTCCTTGACGGCGTCGTACGCGGCGACGAGCTCGTTGACGGCCCAGGTGTTGATGGAGGCGCCGAACACGCGCTCGGCCTCGGTCTTGTCGCCCTCGGTGACGGCGACGTTACGCATGTTGTCGCCCCAGCGCATGACCTTCATGTTGTTGGAGGCGTCCCAGCCGGCGCAGGCGCGGGCCCAGGTGCCGACCTTCTCGGCGACTTCCGGATCGGTGTAGTGGCCGACGACGATCTTGCGCGGGATGCCGAGGCGGGAGACGATGTAACCGAACTCACGGTCGCCGTGGGCGGCCTGGTTCAGGTTCATGAAGTCCATGTCGATGGTCTCCCACGGAATCTCCTTGTGGTGCTGGGTGGCCAGCTGCAGCAGCGGCTTGGTCAGCACTTCGAGGCCGCGGATCCACATCTTGGCCGGGGAGAAGGTGTGGCACCAGGCGATGACGCCGATGACGTTCGGGTTGGCGGAGGCCTCGACCATGAACTGCTTGACGCCGTCGGAGGACTTCAGGGTGGGCTTGAGGACGATCTTGGCCGGGATCTTGCCGGTGGCGTTCAGGTAGTCGACCATTTCGGCGGAGTGAGCGGCGACCTGGCGCAGCGCTTCCTCACCGTACAGGTCCTGCGAGCCGACGCCGAACCAGATTTCCTTGCCCTCAAACGGGTTTTCCATTGCCATGATGGCTCCTTTGTTTACTTCGTTGTGTGGAGTGTTGTACATTTCGTGGCTGACCGAGGGCTCCCCTCAGTCAGCTTCGCTGCCAGCTCCCCTCAGAGAGGGGAGCCAGAGGAAAGGTCAGTGCTGACGGAGTCAGCGGTGATTTGATGCGTGCGGCCTCTAGGCGTGGAAGGCGAAGGAGTACGAAGGTACTTCGAGCCTTCCACAACGACGAGGACGCTCCATCAAATCAGTGCTGGAAGCACTGGGCCGGCGTGTGTCCGCAAAGCGCACCGAGGGAAGGCGTACGAAGGTACGTCGACCGAGGAGCAATGCCGCGGACACTCCGCCGGGTCAGTGCTGTCCGTAGACGTTCTGGTAGCGGTCGTTCAGCTTATCGATATCGGCCTGGTCGATCTCGATGATGTCGCCGAGCTGACGGGCGGCCCACATGGTGTGGGCGACTTCCTCGGTCATGGCGGCGGCCTTGACGGCGGCCTCGGCGTCCTTACCGATGGTGAACGGGCCGTGGTTCTGCATGAGGACGGCCGGGGACTTCGGGTACTTCTTCAGGGTCTCGACGACGCCCTTGCCGATGGCCTCGGAGCCGATGAGACGGAACGGGCCGACCGGCACCGGGCCGCCGAACTCGTCGCCCATCATGGTCAGGCCGCAGGGGATGTTCTGACCGGTGGCGGCCCAGGCGGTGGCGTAGGTGGAGTGGGTGTGGACCACGCCGTAGACGTCGGGCATGTTGCGGTAGATGTAGGCGTGGGAGGCGGTGTCGGAGGACGGGGCCTCGGCGCCGTCGACCACGTTGCCGTCCAGGTCGCACACGACCATGCTGGACGGGGTCAGGTACTCGTAGCGCAGGCCGGAGGGCTTGATGACCATGAGGTCGGCGGTGTGCAGGCGCTGGGAGACGTTGCCGGCGGTCCACACAACCAGGTTCCACTTGATGAGCTGCTCGTGCAGGGATGCGACGACCTCGCGCACCTGCTTGACCTCGGCACGGACCTCGGGACCGTAATCAGCCAGAGTTGCCATTGTTGGTTTCCTTTCCACTGAAATGGATGGACGTTTGCTAAATCTTGTGTTATCGATGATGGCCAAACCGGTGGGTAGTCAGACAGCAACCTGTCCGGCTACCCCTCAGTCCGCCTTCGGCGGCCAGCTCCCCTGACAAGGGGAGCCAAGCCATACGGTCACTTGTCTTCGAGATCGATGGACTCGATGGCGGTGTGTTCGATGGGCAGGCCCTTGGTGAAGCGGGCGAAGAAGTCCTCGAAGCCGATCACGTCGGAGGCGATTGGGCTTTCGGTGGTGGACTTGGCGTCCTTGAACACGCAGCCGTCAAGGTAGTCGGCCAGGTTGGTGTGGTCCTCGTTGGTGTTCCACAGGTAGTTGGCGAGCACGGCCATACCCCAGGCGCCACCCTCGGCGGCGGTGGACATGACCTTGATCGGGGTGTTGAAGGCGGCGGCCAGGATGCTCTGGGCGACCTTCGGGGTGGTGAAGATGCCGCCGTGGCCCACCAGGGAGTCCACCTGGACGTGCTCCTGCTTGGTCATGACGTCCATGCCGATCTTGACCGGGGAGAACGCGGAGAACAGCTGGGCGCGCATGAAGTTACCGAGGGTCATGTTGGCCTCGGGGCTGCGGGCGAACAGCGGACGGCCTTCGGGCAGGCCGGCCAGGAACTCGCCGGAGCGGAACGGGTAGTTCAGCAGACCGCCGCAGTTGGAGTCCACATCGTCGGCGATGGCCGCACGGAACAGGGTGCCGTACAGCGTGCCGGCGTCCACCGGGGTGCCGAGCGCCTTGGCGAACTGGCCGAACAGGCCCACCCAGGCGTTGAGGTCGGAGGTGAAGTTGTTGGCGTGGCTCATGCCGGCCAGATCGCCGGCCGGGGTGGTGACGAGGTCCACTTCGGGGTGGAGGGCCTTGAGCTTGTGCTCCAGGACCACCATGGCGAAGATGGAGGTGCCGGCGGAGACGTTGCCGGTGCGCACGCGCACGGAGTTGGTGGCCACCATGCCGGTGCCGGCGTCGCCCTCAGGCGGGGCGAGCACGATGCCGGGCTCCAGGGTGCCGGACGGGTCGAGGAGCTTGGCGCCTTCCTCGGTGAGCTCGCCGGCCGGGGTTCCGGCCACGAGCGGGGTGGGCAGCAGGTTCTCGAGCTTCCACGGCTGGGCGGCCACTTCGGGCAGGGCATCGAACTTCTCGATGAACTCGGCCTCGTAGGTGTGGGTGGTCGGATCGATCGGGAACATGCCGGAGGCGTCACCCACGCCGAGCACCCTCCTGCCGGTGAGCTTCCAGTGCACGTAGCCGGCCAACGTGGTGAAGTAGGCGACCTTGGAGACGTGCTCCTCCTTGTTGAGCACGGCCTGGTACAGGTGGGCGATGGACCAACGCTCCGGGATGTTGTACTGGAACAGCTCGGAAAGCTTCTGGTGGGCCTCGGAGGTGTTGGTGTTCTGCCAGGTGCGGAACGGCACGAGCAGTTCGCCGTTCTCGTCGAAGGCGAGGTAGCCGTGCATCATGGCGGAGAAGCCGATGTGGCCGATGTGCGTGAGCTTCTCGCCGTAGGCGGTCTCCACGTCGTTGGCCATGGAGGCGTAGGCATGCTGCAGGCCGCCCCAGATCTCCTCGGTGGAGTAGCTCCACAGGCCGTTCTCCAGGTGGGAAGCCCAGCTGTAGTCGCCGGAGGCGATGGTGCGGAAGTCGTCGTCGATGAGGACGGCCTTGATACGGGTGGAGCCGAATTCGATGCCCAGCGTGGTCTTGCCCGCGCGGATCTTCTCGGCAATGGTGGCGACCTGTTCGGCCGCGTTGTCGATTGCTGCCATATCTATCCTTGTCTTTGAAAACGCCTGGGCGCGAACCCCCTCTTTGGGGTGGCTGTTAGCGCTCACAATTTCCAGAAATCATTGTACAGATAACCCGTATTCGACACAACTTATACCGTGTCCCAAAAGATAACGGTTAGATAACAACCGCCGAATCGCAATGCTTTCGGGCTGCCTTTCCGGGCGTGGCGCGCGCTTTCAGCGGCGTGGCGCGGGGCCCAGCGAGCGGCGTGCCATCACCTGCGTGGGGATCAGGCCCACCCCGTGCTGACTGGCGAGGAACGCGGGCTCGCCGCTCTCCCCCAGCAGGCGCAGCGTCTCGCGCATCGCGGCCACGCCCAGCCCCTCGAAGTCGGGACGGACGGTGGTCAGCGGCGGGTACATGTTGTCCATGCCGGACATGTCGTCGAAGCCCACCACGCTCATGTCCTGAGGGATGCGCAGGCCGTGCTCGTGCAGGGCGCGGCAGATGCCCATGGCCTGGCTGTCGTTGGCGGCCACGGCCACGGTGGGCAGCGCGGCGCCGCGACGGCCGTACTCATCCAGCAGGTGGTTCATGTGCGCGTACGCCTCGTCCGCATCCCAGCTGTGGCAGCGCACGATCTGCGAGTCGATGGACTTGGCCGCGGCCATCTTGCGCCAGGAGTCGAGACGGGTGTGGGCGTCGCGCCATTCGTTGGGTCCGGCAAAGTACAGGGCCGACTTGTGGCCGTATTCGGCGAGCAGGCCCACCACCTTGGCCATGGCGCCCCACTGGTCGATGCCCACCAACGCGGTGCTGCGGCGGCCGTCCGCGGTGAGCAGGCTCAGCCCCTCGCGCACGGTCATCTGGCCGTGGGTGGAGGTCACGATCACGCGCGGCTGGGTCACCTTGGCCCGGCAGGCGGCGGCGAACATCACATCCGTGGGGGTCAGGAAGATGAAGGCGTCCACGTTCTGTTCGTTGAACGTGTCACACAGGTTGTCGAAGTCGGCCTGGGTGCACAGCGCCTCGTGGACCATCATCACGCTCATGAACAGGCCATGGTCGCGGGCCATGGATTCGATGGAGGTGATGGCGGAGATCGGGCCGAAGAACTTGAGGCCGCCGGCGATCAGGCCGATGGTGCGCGAACGGCGGGAGGCCAGCGCGCGCGCCGAATTGGACGGGCGATAGCCGAGCTGGTCGATGGCGGCCTGCACACGGGCGCGGGTGGCGTCGGAGACGTCCGGCGAGTTGTTGATCACGCGGGAGACGGTCTGGTGGCTGACCCCGGCGAGTTTGGCCACCTCGAACATGGACGGACGTTTGCCTGGCTTGCGGCTGGTTACCATAGAACTTCCCGAACCTTCCCGCTGGCGGGTCTGCGATCGTTGCGGACCCGGCTGATATATGTCTCCTCTGACTTTAGCGCGTTCCGGCCGGTTCCGCGTTAGCGCTCACATCGTCGTGTCGCGGCGCGGGACGGGGCGTTTGGCCCGGCCCGCATGTCCGGTTCTGGTCGGGCGGATCGGATCGAAAGCGGCCGGATGGCCGGGAAACGTCAGGTGAGGTGCCAGGAGACGCGATGCAGCGCGGTGGGCCCGTGTTCGGCGATGGCGGCGCGGTGGGCCGCGGAACCGTAACCCTTGTTGTGGGCCCATTCGTACGGCGCGTACTTCGGGTCCGACTGCGCGAGGTCGACCATGAGCCGGTCTCGGGTCACTTTGGCGATGACCGCAGCGCTGGCCACGGTGGCGCAGCTGCGGTCGCCCTTGACTTTGGTGGTGACGATGGCGGGGATGGGCACGTCCGGCGCGTCGAAGGTGCCGAGTGCCTTGGTGATGTAGTCGCTGGGGCCGTCGAGGATGGCGCCGACGCGGATTGGACGGGTGGGAGCGGAGGCGGTTATGGGCGCGGTTACGGTGGAGCGGGGGCTCCCCTCAGTCAGCTCCGCTGACAGCTCCCCTCGGAGAGGGGAGCCGGAGACGGGCTCGGCTAGTATGGTATTTCCCGCTTCGCGATGAACGGCTGCGCCCGGCTGGGAACCGTCGAGTCCGAGCTGGCGTTCGACGTCGGCGAGGGCGCGCAGGGCGGCGATGCCGAGGGCGTAGGTGATGCCCCAGTCGTCGATTTCGGTGTTGCTGGCCTGGCCCACGGCCCAGGCGGCGCACCAGTCGCACAGTTCGTCATAGATGGCCTCACGGCGGTGTTCGGTGAGCAGCTTGGAATCGGCCACGCCGTCCGGGACGGTCAGGAATCGCGGCTGTGATGCGGCGGTATCTCCGCAGGCTTCGTCGGATGCCGCTCCGGCGGTCGTCCGGTCGGCACCACCACGGGCTTCGTCGGATTCTCTCTCGGCAGCCGCCCGATCGGTATCGTTCAACGGTTCCAAGTCGCGGGCCCAGATGGCGGCGCAACCGACCATCACCGGGCCGGCGAGCGCGCCGCGGCCCACCTCGTCGAATCCCACGATGAGGTCGTAGCCCTGAGCGGCCAGTTCACGCTCCAGTTCCAGCGTCGGTGTGATTATCGCCATGATTCTCCCTAGTTGTCCCGCACTATTCGACGGAGGCGTCCGGGACGTCGGCGAAGACCTCATGATGGGCGTCGATGCCGGCGATGCGGTTCAGCGGCCAGTAACGCACGAATGCGGTGCCGACCACGTCTGAGATGGGCACCAGACCATGGTCCGCATCGTCCTGGTGGTAGCGGGAATCGGCGGAATTGGCGCGGTTGTCACCCATGACGAACACGTGCCCCTCGGTCACGGTCACGGAGAACGGGAAGGAGCTCGGATCCACGCCGGGACGGATATAGGAGGTCTCGTTGATGGCCACGCCGTTGATGGTGATCGGCTGGCCGGCACCCTTGCATTCCACCACGTCGCCGGGCATGCCGATGAGTCGCTTGATGAGGTAGCCGCCACCGATGCCGCTGCTCTGCTCCGCGCTCAGCCAGTTGTTGGGGTCCTTGAAGACGACCACGTCGCCGCGCTGCAGGCCCGAGATCTTGGTCGTGATCTTGCTGGCCACCACGCGGTCGCCGGGCACCACGGTGTCCATCATGGAGCGGGAGGGGATCTCGTAGAAGCCGACCAGGAACAGTCGGATGAGCAGCACGATGAGCACGGGCACGCCGCACCACAGGAAGAAGTCATGCAGGGTGAACCGGTCGTCGGCGGACTTGGCGGCCGCATGGGCCTTGCGCCCCCTGCCGCCTGCCGAAGCGATGCCGGCATCCGCACGGGAGCCGTCGTCCGCGAGTTCGGCGGCGATCGCCACGCTCGGGGCGGGCGGCACCGGCGAGGAGTCCACGCCGTGATCGGCCACCTGGAAGGTACGGGCGTCGCGGGCCGCGGCGTCGGCGGCGGATTCGGTTTCGACGGCGGCGTAGGGCTGCGCGGCGTTCCCCGGCGTCGCATCGAAGGAAGCGTTATCGGGATTTCCGGAACCGGCGTCTTCCACCGCATCGACGTCACGGAAGTCGGCCGAGACGATCATGCCGTCGTTGGCGGCGGCGCCAGCGGAAGCGGCCAACCCGTTGCCGGAATCTGCGACATCATCGGCATCGCGGAAGTCAGCCGAGACAATCATGCCGGAATCGGCCGCCGGACCGGCAACGTTCGCATCGGACAGGCCGGGAACGGACTGCGGCATCCGGGATTCATCGGACCGGGGCCGCTCCCCCGCCGAATCCACGGGTGCCACGGGTGCCACGGAAGCCGGGAATACGCCGTTGTCCTGATCGTCCTGCATGCCATCTCCTTGAGTTCCAACCGATGCGCATACCGCGGCGGTGCCGCCGGTGCGCGTCCATCATACGCGGGTTCTACGAAAACAGCCCGGAGCCAAAACGGTTCCGGGCTGAATTTCACGGTTTATTCGCGTGGGTCACGCGGCCAACCGGTAGACGAACTCACTTGGCGGAGTTGTCGCGGCGCTCGACGATGCGGGCGGCCTTACCGCGCAGGGCGCGCAGGTAGTACAGCTTGGCGCGGCGCACACGGCCCTTGCGCACGAGCTTGATGGAGTCGATGGACGGGGAGTGCACCGGGAAGCGGCGCTCCACACCGGTGCCGAAGCTGATCTTGCGGACCACGAAGGTCTCGCGCACGCCAGCACCGTGACGGGCGATCACCACGCCGGTGAAGGTCTGGATACGGGAGTTGTTGCCTTCCTTGATCTTCACGTTCACGTCGACGGTGTCGCCGGGACGGAAGGCCGGGATCTCCTCGGCCGGCTTGAGGTGCTTGGCGTCAAAAGCCTCAATAGCGTTAACCATTGTTGTTCCTTCAGTGCTGCCGCATATCAGCCCCAGGTTTGGGATCGCACGCCCGTGTTGTTGCGTTGCCGGGGCGCGATCGCTCACGTGTATCCCTTGGGTTTGCCCTTGGGAAGCCTGTCAATCCGCCGAAAGTCGGGCCTTGCGTTCGTCTTGCGACTCGCGCGGCCGTTCGGACTGGACCCGTGGAGAAGCCGGCTTATGCGGCGGCCTGCTTCTCGACACAGCAATCGATAAGTGTACGGCAGATTATGGACACGAAAGGGCCGGCTGACGCGCCTGCCAGCCGGCCCTCAATGGATGCGGATCGGACCGCCGTGACTACCGTTCGATGGATTCGTTGACCTGCTCGATCGCCTTCAGCGCGGATTCGACGGTGGCGTCGCCGGTGTAGATGTTCTGCATCTGCACGCCGATCTCGTCGTTGAGCTCCTGGGAGGTGAGCTTGCGCTGGAGCTTGGACGAGGCCTGGCCCTTGGTCACCAGGTCGATGCTGGCCTTGGCGGATTCGGTGGCGTCGGACGGCACCTCGACCTTCATGTCCTTGTCGACCGGGGCGCCCTGCAGCGTGTTGATCCACTCCTGCTGGCCCTCGCCGGTGGTCATGAACTCGATGAACTTCATGGCGGCCTCCTGCTTCTTGGAGTCCTTGTTCACCGCCAGGCCGAAGTCCACGCCGGTGGTCGGGCCGGTGGCGTTGTCGCCCACGGTCGGGAACTCCATCATGCCCAGCTCGTCCTTCTCGACAGCCGTGCCCTTGGTCTCATCGTTCGGGAGCACGGCGGAGACATGCCAGGAGCCGGTCGGGAAGAACGCGGTCTTGCGGGCGTAGAAGTAGTTGTCGCGGGCGTCCGGGTAGGTGGCGGTGCCCACGGCGCCGTCCTGGAACAGGCCGTCGTCGATCATCTGCTTCCAGGCCTTCATGGTCTTGACGAAGGTCTCGTCGGTGAACTTGGCCTTGCCTTCGGCGGCCTTGTACACGTCGCCCTCGCCGTACTGGTTGGACAGCCACACGAAGATGTCGTCCAGATGCCAGCCGTCCTTGGCGCCGAGGGCCAGCGGCATCAGGCCCTTGGAGACGAGGGTCTTGTTGGCCTCGACCAGCTCGTCGTAGGTGGTGGGCACCTTGACGCCGTTCTCGTCCAGCAGGGTCTTGTTGTACAGGATGTATTCGGAGCCGGAGGTGATGGTCGGCATGGCCACCATCTTGCCGTCCGAGTTGGTGGTCTGCTCCACGGCGCCCTCGGCCACCTTGGAGTCCCAGCCGGGCATGTACTTGTCCGCCAGGTCCTTCATGTCCTCGGCGAAGCGGCCGTACTGCTCCACGGTGGAGCCGGCCTGCACGCCGAACACGTCCGGGCCCTCGCCGCCGGCCATCGAGGTCTGCAGCTTCTTCTGGTAGTCGGCCATCTCGGAGGTGCGCCACCAGTCGATCTTGATGTTCGGGTACTTCTTCTCGAAGGCCGCGTAGATGGTCTTCCACTGGGCGTCGGTGGGCTGCCAGGTCCAGAAGGTCAGGGTGACGGGGTTGTCGGCGGTGCCCAGGCCCTCGTCGGAGCCGCCGCCCGAGCTGGAACCGCAACCGGCCAGCAGGCCGACGGACATGGCCAGCGCACCTACGGCGGCAACCGTCTTCTTCATATTGAACATGATGGTTCTCCTTGTTTCTCTTGTGTTTTCACACCGTTGTGGAAAGCGGGGTTGATGGTGATTGGTTGATTTGGACGGGACATTGGACGGGACATCGGACAGGGTGGAAGAGGAAGGACTTTGCCAGTCACGCTCCTTTCCGTTCGTCGGATACGAGCGATGTCCTCGCGTATCCGGTCAGGGAGGTGCGGTCGAGGGTGATGCGGACGTGGGCGCCCGGGCCGTTCAGCGGCATCTGCCAGCTGCGGCCGCGCACGTGGATGCGCAGCGTGCCGTCGAGCGCTTCGATGCGGACGGTGAGCGCCGCACGGCCGAGCCAGTCGCGCCGGACGGGCCCGCCGATCTCGCGCAGGCGCACCGGCCGGGCCGTTCCGTCCAGCGTCTCGCCGTCGTGCATGAGCACGGCGCCGCCCGCGGTGATGGACAGCCGGTAGTCGTCCACGGCGATGAGCGTCTGGCCGCGGTCGGTATCGGAGGCGAAGTCCAGCACGAACCGGTTGCCGTCGAGCGGCGTGGCGAGGGTGATGGTGGCGGGCCGCACGCCGTGCGGTCGCACGCCATCGCCGATGACCAGCCGTTCGTCGGTCCGGACCTCGCGGCCGAAGTCGCGCAGCCGCGCGCCCCACAGATCCACATGTTCGGTGGCCACGTATGCGCTGAACGCGGCGGCGGTGCGGCGGGCGAACAGTCCCGTACGGCCGGGGACGTCGCTGATGGTGCAGGAGGCGAAGGACCGTCCGTCGATGGTCACGTTCAGGCGGCAGTAGCGGCGTTCGATGCGGTATTCGTGCCAGGCGTTGAGGTCGAGGCCGTCGAATCCGCGGCGGATCACACGTTCGGAGGCCACGCCGCCGATCACGTCGATGACGGCGATCAGGCCGCGACTGGCGTCGATTTCGACCTTGGTGAGGTTCCGGTCGTCCGTGTACCGCACCATGATGCCGAAACACGCGCCCAGCGGCGTCACGGGGGCCTTGGCCCAGACGTCCACCACCTGCGTGGCGGAGGGGGCGCCGGCCACGGCGATGAAGGTGCCGGCCTCGTCGGCGACGAGCGCGGCGTCGGCGAGCGCCGCCGTCCCGCCATCCGATTCCGGCGCGGCCGCGGCGTGTGCGGCACCGGACACCACGGTCCATGCGGGGCCCAGCCCGTGCGCGAAGTCGTCGTGCACGGTGCCGGCGAGTGGCGCGTCCTGGGCGTCGGCGGTGGGGCCAGGCGTGTCCAGCCCGCCTTCGGCGTAGTAGAGCGGGTCGATGCGCATCACACGCTGTTCGGTGCCCACGTACAGTTCGTCGGCGGCGTTGCGGCCGTGGTAGACGATCCAGTCGTCGATGGCGTTGGGCGCGCGGACGATGGAGTTATGGCCGGTGCCTTCCACCTGCGGGCTACGGATGAGCAGCGGGTCGAAGCTGGTGCCGTTGAGCTGCTTGGCCCAGTCGAGCGTATCGATGTGCGCGTCGGCCGGGTCGGCGGGCAGCTGGGCGGCCGAGTAGCCCACGAAGTAGTCCTCGTGCTCGTAGGCGTTGGCGGAGTAGGTGATGAAGGCGCGGTCGCGGTAGGTGAAGTAGGTGGCGCCTTCCACGGTGTGCCAGTCGCGGCCGTCGCCGAAGCGGTTGCGGGCGAAGATCTCCTCGTCCATCGTGGGCACGATGAGCGGGCGGGGCCTGTCTTCGCGGGCGAACGGGGTGGCGAGGCGGTCGATCATCACCGAGGTGCCGGGGCGGTCCTCGGACAGGCCGGTGACCTGGTTGTCGGCGTAGAGCAGGTAGAGCCTGCTGTCGTCGCCCCAGACCACCTGGGAGTCGATGGCGAAGGTGCCGAACAGCTCCGCGCGCTTGGCGAACGGGCCGAGCGGGTCCTCGCTGGTGGCCACGCGCATGATCTCGGTGTGGGTGTCCGTCTCGCCCTCCGGCATGTTCGAGAAGTACATGTGGAACACGCCGTTGATGAGGATCACGGAGGGGGCCCAGAAGTTCTTGCGGCCGGATTCGGTGTAGCAGTAGCCGTGCGAGGTCCAGTGGATGAGGTCCGGCGAGGTGGAGACGAGGATGCCGTGCTCGTCGGTAGCGTAGCAGTAGTAGAGGCTGCGGTAGCGCAGGACGAACGGGTCCGGTGCGGTGTGGGGCTTGCCGTCCGCGTACGGGACGGGGTTCACGTA